>JAFAFF010000166.1 GCA_023423605.1 Pseudomonadota bacterium | reverse complement strand
CCGATGAGAACACCACGCCGCGCCAGCTGCGCAGCCTGCAGCGCATCCAGCGCGCAGGGCGGGACATGGAAGCGGTGATCGATGCGTTCCTGATCCTGGCCCGCGAAGCGGATGTCGAACCGCAGCTGGAAATGTTCGATGTCGCCGAGATCGCCCGCTACGAGGTGGACACGGCCGCCGAGCTGCTGGCCGACCGGCCGGTGCACGTGGAACTGCACGCCGACGAGCCGGTGCCGCTGCATGGCCCGCCGCGGGTGCTGCAGGTGGTGATCAGCAACCTGGTGCGCAACGCATGCAATTACACCGACGAGGGGCGGGTGGACGTGTTCGTGGAGCAGGACCGTGTGCGCGTGCGTGATACCGGCATCGGCATGTCCGCCGACGCGCTGGAGCGCGCCTTCGAACCGTTCTACCGCGCCGAACCGGAGCGGCCACAGGGCACCGGCCTGGGGCTTTCGATCGTACGCCGCCTGTGCAAGCGCTTCGGCTGGAAGGTGACCCTGCGCAGCCGGCCGGGGCAGGGTACCGAAGCAACCGTCATATTCCGGTAGTGCCGGGCTCTGCCCGGCAACCCAGGCAGCCCATCGTGTCGGGCCGGCCCGGCAAACCGATCAATCGCACTGCACCTTCGGCGCCAGCACGCGCGTCCATATCCGGTAACCGGCCGCCGTCATGTGCAGCATGTCGTCCCTGAACAGCGCCGGGTCCGGCTTGCCGTCGGCAGCCAGCATCGGCGTGTGGATGTCGGTATAGCCCGTATGCGGCATGCGCTCCAGCGCGCCGCGTACCATCGTGTTGGCCGCGGCGATCTGCGGCAACAGGTGGACGCGTGACGGACTTGGCTTGATGGCGATGTAATCCACCGTGGTATCCGGCAGGTCCTGGTGCACGCGCTGAACGAAGGCCACCACGTCGTCGCGCACCTGTTCCGGCGTACGGCCGCTGTTGAGATCGTTGTCACCGGCGTACAGGAACACTTTGCACGGCGCGTAGGGCACCACGATACGGTCGGCGTACCAGGTGCTGTCGCGTACTTCCGATCCGCCGAAACCACGGTTGAATACCGGCTGGCCGGGGAAGTCCTGCGCCAGCGATTCCCACATGCGGATGGATGAACTGCCCACGAATTCGATGCCACCGCGCGGCGGTGGCGTGGCCTGGTCGGCCCTGGCGAAGGCATCCATGTCGGCCGCCCATGCGGTATTGGATACCTGCTCCGGTATCCGTGGCTCCGGCCCGGGGGCCAGCGCATGGGCAAGACCGGTGGCGGACAGGCCCAGAGCGAGGGCGATCAACAGCGGGCGACGACGGGACATCAGCAGCTCCTGCGGTAGGCGGGTCTTCCATCATACGGCGCCCATGCGTCGCCGCCAGGCGGTGATGCGGTACGGCTGCCCGGCCGGGGCTTATGGCAAAATAGGCTTCTTGCTGAATTTCCAGGCGTTCAATGACTGTCCATCCCCTGCTTCGGTGGTCGCCCTGTCGCGACCGGATCGCCTGCGCTCCGGGCCGGGCTCGGCCACATGGCTGACCACTTCGGGCACATGCCACGTGGCCCGCGGCGCATCCTGCAGGCGGCCCGCTGGTCGTGGCAGGGACTGCGCGCGGCATGGCTGCACGAGTCCTCGTTCCGCCTGGAAGTATGCCTGCTGGTGGTGTTCGGGCCGCTGTCGCTGTGGCTGGGCCAGACCCCGGTGGAACGCGTGCTGCTGGCCGGTTCGCTGCTGCTGGTGCTGGCGATGGAGCTGCTGAATTCTGCCATCGAGGCCGTCATCGAGCGCTATGGCAGCGAAATCCATGAACTGGCGGGGCGGGCCAAGGACATGGGTTCGGCGGCGGTGTTCGTGCTGATGATGAATGTGCTGCTGTGCTGGGGCCTGATCCTGCTGCCCCGGCTGTTCTGACCGTCCTTTACTTTTTCGCCTTCGAGAAGACTCCCCCGATGTTCCTTGACCTGCTTTCCGACCCCAATGTCTGGTTGACCCTGCTGACGCTGAGCGCGCTGGAGATCGTGCTCGGCATCGACAACCTGGTGTTCATCTCCATCGCGGTCAGCAAGCTGCCCGAAGCGCGTCGCCCGTTCGCGCGCAAGCTCGGCATCGCGGTGGCCTGCATCACCCGCATCGCGCTGCTGGTGTCGCTGGCCTACCTGGCGCACATGGAGGCGAATCTGTTCACGGTGGCCGGCATGGGCATTTCCATCCGCGACCTGGTGCTGATCGTGGGCGGCCTGTTCCTGATCATCAAGGGCACGCTGGAGATCCGCGAGCTGATCACCGGTGGTGAGGACGAGGATCCGACCACGTCCAAGGCATCCGGCGTTTTCGGCCTGGTGATCCTGCAGATCGCGGTCATCGATATCGTGTTCTCGCTGGATTCGGTGATCACCGCGGTCGGCATCGCCGACCACATCCCGGTGATGGTGGCGGCGATCCTGCTGTCGGTGGCGGTGATGCTGCTGGCGGCCAACCCGCTGGGCCGGTTCATCGATGCCAATCCGACGGTGAAGATGCTGGCGCTGGCGTTCATCCTGCTGATCGGTGCGGTGCTGATCCTGGATGGCCTGGAAGTGCATGTGCCGAAGCCGTACATCTATGCGGCAATGGGCTTCTCGGTGCTGGTGGAATGGCTGAACCTGCTGATGCGCCGCCGCGCGGTGGCACACAACATACCGGGCGCCGGCAACTGGTGAGGCGCTGCCGGGCGGCTGGGGTTTGAGTGGTGGGTGACGACCGCTGGTCGTCACTCTCCGCCGAGGACAACAACCCGTGGTGCTGGGTTGGTGGTGGTGCTGGGATGTGATGGTGGGTTGGGGGATGAGGTGGTAGTGGTGGGTGACGACCGTTGGTCGTCACTCTCCTTGCCGTTCACCCCAAACATGGCATGCTCGGCTCCCAACCCCTCCGGAGCCTTGGCCATGCGCCTGTTGACCCGCCTGATCCCCTTGCTGCTGCTGGCTTCGCTGTTGTCCGGCTGCGGCTACAACGCCATCCAGCAGAAGGATGAATCGGTCAAGGCCAGCTGGGCCGAGGTGCTCAACCAGTACAAGCGCCGTGCCGATCTGGTTCCCAACCTGGTCAATACCGTGCAGGGCTTCGCCAACCAGGAGCGCCAGGTCCTCACCGAAGTGACCAATGCCCGCTCGCGGGTCGGGCAGATCAACGTCAACGCCGACGACGAGGCCTCGCTGCGGCAGTTCCAGCAGGCCCAGGGCGAGCTTGGCAGCGCCCTGTCGCGGCTGCTGGTGGTCAGCGAGAACTACCCCACCCTGAAATCCGATGCCAATTTCCGCGACCTGCAGGCGCAACTGGAAGGCACCGAAAACCGTATCACCGTCGCCCGCGGCCGCTACATCCAGCAGGTGCAGGATTACAACACCTACATCCGCTCCTTCCCGCAGGTGATCACCGCGAAGATCTTCGGCTACAGGACCAAGCCGAACTTCACCGTGGAAAACGAGGCCCAGATCTCCAACGCGCCGACCGTCGAATTCGGCAACGGCGCGCCCGCGCAACAGCCGCAGCAGCAGCCGGGCAACTGATCCATGCGCCTGCCCGCCGCGCTGCTGCTGATGCTGCTGTGCTGGTTGCCAGCGGGCCGCCTGGCCGCCCAGGATCTGGCCGCCATTCCGCGGCTGGATTCGCCGGTGGTCGATATCACAGGCACCCTGGACGCCGCGCAGGTCCAGCAACTGGTGCAGCAGGCCATCGAACTGCAGCAGCGCAAGGGCAGCCAGCTGCAGGTACTGGTGGTGCCGTCCACCCAGCCCGAGGACATCGCCCAGTACACCACGCGCGTCTTCGAGCAATGGCAGCTAGGCCGCAAGGGCGTGGACGATGGTGTGCTGCTGGTGGTGGCCAGGGATGATCGGCGCGTGCGCATCGAACCGGGCTACGGTCTGGAGGGTGCCATTCCCGATGCCGTGGCCAACCGGGTGATCCAGGAGTACCTGGTGCCATCCTTCCGGGCGGGCGATTACGCCGGTGGCATCACCGAAGCGACCGCGATCCTGGTGAAGCTGATCGACGGCGAACAGTTACCCGCGCCGGTCAGCGCCCATCGCCAGCGTCCGGGCGACGGCGGTGGTGATGGCTGGATCGTGGCGGTGGTGATCGGATTCTTCGTCGGTTCGCTGCTGCGCGCGGTATTGGGCCGGTTGCCGCGACCGGTCCGCGGCGTGATCGCCGGTGGCGGCGCGGCGCTGGTGGCGTTCCTGTTCACCTCGTTGCTGCTGGCCAGTGGCATCGCCGGCTTCGTCGGCTTGCTGATGGCCGTCAGCTCGGGTCATCCGGCACGGTTCGCCGGCCGCGGTGGCTGGGGC
>JAFAFF010000161.1 GCA_023423605.1 Pseudomonadota bacterium | reverse complement strand
CTTCGAGAACAAGGACACCCGCAACGTGGATGCCGGAAGCGCGGCGGCCACGTTCGATTTCCCGGTGGAATGGGGCGATTACCGCGTGGACGTGTTCGATCCGGCCACGGGCCTGACCAGTCGTCATCCCTTCCGTGCCGGCTGGAGCGGCAGCGATGACAACCGCGGCCTGGATGCGCGCCCGGACAAGGTCAAGCTGGCGCTCGACAGGACCGGCTACCGGGCAGGCGACACCCTGGAAGTCACCGTGACGCCGCCCCATGCCGGTCGCGGTCTGCTGATGGTGGAAAGCGATCACCTGTTGTACGTGCAGGACATCGATGCGCGGTCGGGCAGCACCTTCAGGATTCCGGTCACGGCCGATTGGGAGCGCCATGATGTCTACATCACGGCGCTGGTGTTCCGCGGGGGCAGCGCGCCCAGCAAGGTCACGCCGGCACGCGCGGTCGGCGTCGTGCACGTGCCGATGGACCGCCGCGAGCGGACACTGGCGGTGGGCCTGGTAGCGCCGGGGCAGATGCGCCCGGGGCAGGATCTGCCGGTCACCGTGAGCGTGCCGCAGCTGGCCGGAAAGACCGCGCACGTCACCGTGTCCGCGGTGGATGCGGGCATCCTCAACATCACCCGTTTCCCGGTACCGGACGCGTCGGCGCATTTCTTCGCGCAGCGTCGGCTGGGAATTGATGCGTACGACATCTACAGCCGGGTGATAGAGAGTTTCGACGGCAGCAGCGGCAGGTTGAAGTTCGGCGGTGACATGGCGCTGCAGGCATTGCCGCAGGCCCGGCGTCCCACCGCGCGGGTGCAGACAGTGGACCTGTTCACCGGTCCGGTTCGCCTGGATGCGCGCGGCAATGCACGCGTTCGCCTGGCCGTGCCGGATTTCAACGGCACGCTGCGTGTCTCGGCGCTGGTGTACTCCGATGACCGCTATGGAAAGCGCGACGTGGAAACGGTCGTGCGCGCGCCCATCCTGGCCGAGGCCGGCATGCCGCGCATACTGGCGCCGGGCGACCGCGGCATGCTGACGCTGGACGTGCAGAACTTCACCGGCAGGCCCGGCGCCTTCGACGTGCGCGTTGATACGGAAGGGCCGCTGGCGCTGGGCGAAGGCACGCGCCGCGTGCAGTTGGCTGCCGGCGCGAAGACCACGCTCGGCTTCCCGCTCACGGCCCGCGAAGGGCACAGCGTGGCGAAGGTGCGCGTGCGCGTGGACGGCAACGGATTCAAGGCGGACCGGCGTTACGAACTGCCGGTACGGGCGGCGTGGCCGCAGATGCTGCGTTCGCAGGTGCGCACGCTGGACCCGCTGGCGCCGGTGACGCTCGATGCCGGCCTCTCCGACGGGCTGATGGACGGCTCGGTGAACGCGCGCCTGCTGGTCAGCCCACTGCCGCCGATCCCCTTCGCCAGCGCCCTGAAGGGCGCGCTGGACTATCCCTATGGCTGCGCGGAACAGACCACCAGCAAGGGGTATGCGGCGTTGATTCTGGATGCGGCCACGTCGGCGATGCTGGGCGGCGATGGACTTGACGCCACGGCCCGGCGCGAGCGCATGGAGGGGGCATTCGGCCGCCTGGCGTCGATGCAGGTGGGCAACGGCAATTTCTCGATGTGGGGTGATGACAGCCATGTTGATCCTTGGCTGACGCCGTACATCACCGAGTTCCTGCTGGACGCGCGCGATGCAGGCTTCGCCGTGCCCGACAACGTGCTGCAGAAAGCCCTGAGCCGGCTGGGCGAAGACCTGCTGGCCAATGGCAATCCGTTCTATGGGCGCGACCGCCGCGAGAGCCTGACCTTCGCCAACCAGGCGTACTCGGGCTATGTACTGGCGCGCGTGAACCGCGCGCCGCTGGGTACGCTGCGCGCGCTGTATGACAATGAACGCGGCAAGGCCATCGGTGGCCTGCCACTGGTGCACCTCGGCATGGCGCTGTCGCTGCAGGGCGACCGCAAGCGCGGCGAAGCCGCCATTGCCGCGGGTTTCGCCAAGGCCAGCAGTGAGCGTCCGGCCTACTTCGGCGATTACGGCAGCGCCATCCGCGATGATGCGCTGATGATCGCGCTCACCCATGAACGGGGCATGGCGCGCCCGGCCTGGGACGCGCGTTCGGTGGCCCTGGGGCGTGAGCTGGATGCGCGGCGCAACAGCGGCTGGCTGTACCTGAGCACCCAGGAACAGGTAGCGCTGGCCCGGCTGGGGAAGGCGCTTGCCGCCGACCAGCAGAGCCGTGTGGCCGGCACCCTGGTGGTCGGCGACCGCAGCGAAGTGATCGGCGAGCGTCGATTGTTCGCGCGCAGTTTCGATGGCGCGCAACTGGCCGCCGGCGTGCGCTTCTCGCCGCAGGGCAAGGCGCCGATGTTCGCCAGCATCGATGTCGCCGGCATACCGCGCAGCGCGCCGGCGCCGGACAACCGCGTGCTCGGCGTGGAGCGCGCCTGGTTCGGAACCGACGGCAGGCCGTGGACACCGCGTGCGCTGAAGGAGGGCGAGGCGCTGATCGTGCGGCTTTCGGTCACGGCCAACAGCGACATGCCCGATGCACTGCTGACCGACCTGCTGCCGGCCGGCCTGGAGATCGAGAACTTCAACCTGGGCGATGCGAAGCAGTGGGCCGATGTGGTGGTGGATGGCATCGCCATCGGCGCGCGGGGCAACGCTGCGGATCTGCGCCACGAAGAATTTCGCGACGACCGCTATGTTGCCGCGCTGAAGCTGTCGCGCGGCAGCAAGGCCACGCTGTTCTATCTGGTGCGTGCGGTGACGCCGGGCATTTATACCGTGCCACCGCCGCTGGTGGAGGACATGTACCGGCCACAACTGCGCGGCGTAGGGCGCAGCACGCCGGGGACGGTCACGGTGGTGCATCCGTGACCGTCCCCGATGATGGCCGTCAGGGCGCCGCCGGTTCGTCCACCAGCGTGCGCGCATTGAACGACTGGATGGGCCGGGCATTGTGCGGATAGACATGGCGCAGCGCATCGAGCTGGCTGCGCGACAGCTGCCGCGGCTGCAGTTCGATGTTCCACAGCACGCCCTCCGAGCAGGGCGGGGTGGTCAGCGACCCGGAGTAATGCACCACGCGCGAATGTACCGGCAGCAGCGCGGCGGGATCGATCGTTTCCTGCAGTGCAAGCTGGTTGCCGGCCTGGCCCAGCTCGCCCGGGACGCGATCGAACAGTTCGGCCAGGGCCGGGTCGGGCTCGCCGACATCGTAGAACACCGCCACCACCGCGATCCGGCCCGAAGCGCTGACGTGGACCAGATGCAGTTCCATGTCATGTTCGTGGCCATCGACATGATGCTCGCTGGGCGTATGCACGTGGAACTGGGCAAGGGTGAAACGCTCGCCATCGAGTTCGATCGTGTTGTCCTGGCCCGGCAGCGGCGTGGCCTGCAGCGTATGGCCGTTGTTGATCACGTCGAAGCGCGTGGCCGCATAGTGCGTTGCCAGTCGCGGCTGTTCACCGTGCCGTACCGAACTGCTCCACAGGTTGATGGGAGACTGCAGCTCGCCACGGCACGCCGGGGCGAATTCGCTCCAGTGTTCGGGCGTGACGATGCGCTCGTAGCCCCAATGGGGGGCGGTATCCGCTGCCATCGCCAGGGGCGTGGCAAGGAACAGGGCGGCGGCGAGCAGGCCGGCACGTCGGCGCGGCGCGGAAGCGGAAGAGGTCATGCGCGTTTCCTGGGGGGCGTAGGGGAATGCCGGCCGCGCCGGCAGCGGCGACATGGGCGGGAACGGTCCCGTGCTGTCGCAGGTGCCGCCGGAGCAGCGGCGTGAACGCATGGTCTGTCGTGCGCCGCACCTGGCGACATCGGTCGGGTCTGATACTCGCCATCCTGCGCTGGGGAACGGTCTCGATACTGGTGCTGCTGCTGGTGCTGGACCTGCTGTTTCCGCCGCCGCTGCCCCGGCAGCGCGACACCAGCACGCTGGTGGTGGCCGGCGATGGCAGCCCCCTGCGGGCCTTCGCCGATGCCGAGGGCGTATGGCGTTATCCGGCGCCGGTGGACGCCATCTCGCCGCTGTATCTGCAGGCGCTGCTGGGCTACGAGGACCGCTGGTTCTGGCGACATCCCGGCATCAATCCGGTGGCGTTGCTGCGGGCCAGCGGGCAGATGCTGCGGCAGCGCCGCATCGTTTCCGGCGGATCGACGCTGACCATGCAGGTCGCGCGCATCCTCGATCCACATACACGCACGCCGTGGGGCAAGCTGAAGCAGATCCTGCGCGCGCTGCAGCTGGAAGCGCACCTGTCCAAGCAGGACATCCTCACCCTGTACCTGGAACGTGCGCCGTACGGTGGCACCATCGAAGGTGTGGAAGCGGCCAGCTGGGCCTACCTTGGGAAATCCGCGGCGCGGCTTTCGCACGCTGAAGCGGCGCTGCTGGCGGTGCTGCCGCAGGCGCCCAGCCGGCTGCGCCCGGACCGCCACCCGCAGGCCGCGCAGCAGGCGCGCGACAAGGTGCTCGCACGGATGGCGGCGTTGCGCGTCTGGCCCGCCGCAACGGTGGAAGATGCGCGCGTGGAAACCGTGGTGACGCGCTCGCTGCGTCCCCCCCTGCACGCGGCGCTGCTGGCGCAGCGGCTGCATGCGGCGCATCCGGGCCAGGCACGCATCCACAGCAGCATCGACATCGACCTGCAGCGAACGCTGGAGGAGCGGCTGGACGGTTATTTTTCCACGCTGCCCGAACGCACGTCCGCCGCGCTGCTGGTGGTGGACAACGCGACGCTGCAGGCACGTGCCTATGTGGGCACGCTGAGCTTCGGCGACCGCCAGCGACTGGGTCACGTGGACATGGTGCAGGCCTGGCGCTCGCCGGGTTCGACGCTGAAGCCGTTCCTCTACGCCATGGCGCTGGATGACGGCCTGATCCATTCGGAAAGCCTGCTGGTGGACGCGCCACAGGGCTTTGGCGGTTACCGTCCCGGCAACTTCGATGCCACGTTCAACGGGCCGGTGAGCGCGGCAACGGCACTGCGGTTGTCGCTGAACGTACCGGCGGTGGACCTGCTGGACCGTGTCGGGCCGGCGCGCTTCGCCGCTCGCCTGTCGCACGCCGGCATTCCGCTGCGGTTTCCGCGCGGCAGCGCGCCGAACCTGTCATTGATCCTTGGCGGCACCGGCGCGCGGCTGGAGGATCTGGTCGGTGCCTTCGCCGCCTTCAACCGCGACGGCATTGCCGGGCGCGTGCGGCATGCCGCGGACGAACCGCTGGTGGAGCGCCGGCTGGTATCACCGGGTGCGGCGTGGATCACCCGCGAGATGCTGGAGGCCAACCCGCGTCCCGGCCAGGGCGTGGACACCTTCGATATCGCTGGCCGGCCGCGGGTGGCGTGGAAGACCGGCACCAGCTACGGCTTCCGCGATGCCTGGGCCATCGGCAGCACCCGACAGCATACGGTCGGGGTGTGGGTGGGACGGCCCGATGGCACGCCGCTGCCGGGCCAGTACGGGGCGGTCACGGCGTTGCCGCTGATGTTCGAAGTGATCGACAGCCTGCCTCGTACCCGTGCGGCAGCCGTGCCGATGCCGGCCAGCGTGAGTCGCGCCGATATCTGCTGGCCGACCGGCGAGCGCGCCGATGAGCTGCCGGCCGCACTCTGCCAGCGTCGCTTCGCCGCCTGGCTGCTGGATGGCAACGTGCC
>JAFAFF010000108.1 GCA_023423605.1 Pseudomonadota bacterium | reverse complement strand
GTGCCGGGCGGCAAATCGATTGCCTGTTCGTCACCGGCGGCGATTGCATGGGATGCGAGTTTCGCCAGCGCCGCCGACCCGTCCGGCCGCGCGATTGCCGGCGTGCACGGACAGGCCCTGCCTGCATGATTGCCACCGCATTGCCATGTAGAGCCGGGCTCTGCCCGGCTGACGGGAGGCCGCGCTGCCGGGCAGAGCCCGGCACTACGGGGCTCGTTATCTGCCGGGAACCAGCGTCAAGGTATGCTGCGCGGGGCCGGGAAGGAAGGGAGCCGGCCTTCCCTGTACGTAATCCTGATGGCCTGCCGCCCAGTACGGCGACAGCGGATGGCCGCTCTGACCGCCGGGCATCTGGATGATGCCGTCCGCCTCGTGGCCCGGGGAGACCACCATGCGCTGCGATGCGCCGAAGGCCGGCCCCTGCACGCGTGGCATGTTGTTGTCGCCGGGCAGGGGTTGGCCCGGCATGCACAGCCAGCGCCGCGCCAGCACCGGCAATGCGCGGCTGAGCGGATGGCAGATCGCGGCCGTGTTGCGTTCGCCCCAGGTCCGTTGCTGCAGCGGTCCCTGCGCGGAAAGATCCGCTTCCAGTCGCCTGGCAACGTCGGCCAGCAACGCCTCCCAGCTGGCATGTCCGCGAGGCAGCAGGTGCGCGGGACGTTGGGCCACCAGCGGCCATAGCACCGACTCGAACTGGGGCAGGCGTGGCTCCAGGAAATCGTCGCCCAGTGCCTGCTTGCCCGGCGCCAGCAGGGCGCCCGCCACCTCGTCCAGCAGCATGCCGCGGAACCCGCGCACGATCCGGTAGCTCACCGAATCCACCGATGCATGGCCATCCCAGTGCCGCGTCGCCATCTCCAGGCGCCGCAACGATGGATCGTCCGAATGCTCGACGATCTGCCGCAACAGGCCATGCCAGCGCTGCAGGAACACGGCGCGATCATCGAGCTGGATGGCAAGCAGGTCGCGTTCGGTGAACGAGGTCCGTGCCTGCAGCGCATCGCGGATCTGCGCACCGCGTGCACCGAGGTCGTAACCGCCATCGCCGGCGACCTGCAACGCTGCGCCGTCCAGTACCCGGCCGTTGGCCGTCCACAGGCGCAGTCCCGGCGGATCGATGATCGAGGGCGCAGCATCGCTGCGGATTCCCCATGGCGCGCAACCGGCCTGATCCTCGTTGGTGCGTGGACCACGGGGCGCACAGCCGGCGGCCCGCGCCGGGCGTGCCCCGATCAGCCGCCAGGCGATGCGTCCGCTGCGGTCGGCCAGCAGCAGATTCTGTGCCGGAATGCGCGTGCGGTCGGCGATGTCCAGTGCCTGCTCCAGGTCCTTGGCGTGCGCCATGTCCGCAAGCCCCAGGCCGATGGCCCCGGGCAGCTGGGCCACCCAGCGCAACGCATCGGCGCTGCCATCGGCATGGCGGTGCAGCAGCGGCCCCCATGCACTCTCGCGCACGACGAATTCCACTGGCTCGCCACCGGCGACGTCGATCCGTTCGCGGTACGTGCTCAGTGGTGCATCGGCCGGAACGCTCATGAAATCGGCCGTGTCGATGTAGCTGTTGGTGAAGCCCCACGCTACGTGCCCGTTGCTGCCGACGATGATGGCCGGCAGCCCCGGCAGCGAGAATCCGCTGACATCCACCTTGCCATCTGGCGCCCGTGGGTCCGGATAGCGCAGGCGTACGCGGAACCAGATGTTCGGCGCGCGCAACCCCAGATGCATGTCGTCGGCGAGGATCGCACGGCCATCGGCGGTGAGCGCGCCGGCCACGGCGAAATTGTTGCTGCCGTGCACATCGGGGTCGGCATGGTCCGCGGCGGGCGCACGCGGCAGCCGGCGCAGGTCCAGGGCATCGGCGCCCGGCAGGCTGGCATCGCCGCGCGCACCGCCTGCCAAGGGGGCATCCCAGGTGCTGCCGTCATGGCTCAGCAAGGCGTACAGGGCGGGCGGCAGCACGTCGCGGAGACGGCTGAAGGCCAGCTCGTTCTGGTTCGCCGGATCCTGCAGGTCGGCGTACATCGCATAGCCGGTGAGCAGGCTGTCGCTGGCCTGCCATGGGGCCGGCCGCTGGCGCAGCAGCAGGTAGGGCCACGGACGCACGCGCAGGTCGGCCATGCCCTGGTTGACGCCTTCCACGTAGGCCTGCAGTTCATCGCTGGCCGGTTCCTGCCCGGCGCGATGGCGCAACCGGTGTACGCGCATGCGCTTGTCCAGATCAAGGGCAGCAGGCCCGAACAGCGCGGAAAGTTCCCCGGCCGCACTGCGCCGCATCAGGTCCATCTCGAATCCGCGTTCCTGCGCATGCACGTGGCCGAGCGCGCGCAGCACATCCCTCCGGCTGGCACCCTCCAGGGTGACCACGCCGCGCGCATCGCGGCTGACGGTGACCGCGGACTGCAGCCCCGGCATCTGCACCCTGCCGTCCAGTGGCGCCAGGCTGCCACGCAGCAGCACCCACGCCAGCAGCAACGCGGAAAGTACCAGCAGCAACAGCAGGCAGGACAGGCGGACAAGCCAACGACGCATGATGCGGTTCCTTGCAGGGGGGAGCGCATCGATTCCAGCAGATACGCATTGCAGATCGCAGGCATGGCGCGACTGCGACTGATTCCGATTAGATCATGGGGCTGCGGGATAGGGCACCATGTGCGCCATCGAGACACAGGAGCCCCGCCCATGAAAGGCAACCCGGACGTCATTGCCTGCCTGAAGGACCTGCTGCGCGGCGAGCTTGCCGCGCGCGACCAGTACTTCATCCATTCCCGCCGTTACGAGGACCAGGGCCTGTTCGCGCTGTACGAACGCCTGAACCACGAGATGGAGGAAGAGACCCAGCACGCCGATGCGCTGCTGCGCCGCATCCTGTTCCTACGCGGCGACCCGGACATGCGCGCGCATGCCTTCGAGCCCGGCGTCACCGTGGAGGAGATGCTGCGCAAGGATCTGGATACCGAGTATGCGGTGCGTGACAACCTTGCCGCCGGAATGAAGCTGTGCGAAGCCAAGGGTGACTACGTGAGCCGCGACATGCTGCTTGCGCAGCTGAAGGACACCGAAGAGGACCACGCCTGGTGGCTGGAGCAGCAGCTCGGCCTGATCCAGCGCATCGGCCTGGAGCTGTACCAGCTCAGCAAGATCGACAGCAGCGGCGCGCCGTCGCACTGAGTCACATCGCGTGCCGGGCCATGCCCGGCAGCCTTTGCCAGAGCCGGGCTCTGCCCGGCAGCGTTTGCCATATAGAGCCGGGCTCTGCCCGGCTGCTGTTGTATCAAGTCGCAGAACGCTCGCCATCGTCGTCCCGCCGCCAGCCTGCACCGGAGCATTGCCAGCCAGCTTTCGCCAGCCAGCCCCTCCGCTGCCCGCTCAGGCCAGCAGTTCGAAGGTGGCATGCAGGCCGTCCACTTCGGCTGACGGCGCAACCCAGAGGTCGAACACACCGGGTTCCACGGTGGGCACCAGGTCCTTGCCGATGAACCGCAGGTCCTCGCGGCGCAGGCGGAATTCCACGGTCGCGCGCGCCCCGGGTGCCAGCGCGACCTTCCTGAAATCCTTCAGTTCCTGCACGGGCCGGGTGATGCTGGCGGCGCGGTCATGCACGTACAGCTGCACCACCTCTTCGGCGGCCTGCCGGCCACTGTTGTGAACGACGGCGCGGATGGCCAGCCTACCGTCGGCGGCCAACCGGCCATCGCCCACGTCGAGCGACTGGTATTCGATCCGTCCGTAGGTCAGGCCATGGCCGAACGGGAACAGCGCCGAGTTCGGCACATCCGTGTAATGGGTCTTGAAGCGCGACAGCGCCGTCGGGGTCGGATCGGGCCGTCCGGTCGCCTTGTGGTCATAGTAGTAGGGCACCTGGCCCGGATCGCGCGGAAAACTCACCGGCAGGCGGCCGGAAGGGCTGGTCCGGCCGAACAGGATATCGGCCAGGGCGAGTCCCGAGCCGGACCCCAGGAACCAGGCGACCAGGATGCCGCGGGCCCTGGGCAGCAGATCGCCCAGCGCCAGTGCACGGCCGGTACTGAGCACCACCACCACCGGCTTGCCGGCAGCGGCCACGGCATCCAGCAGTTCCATCTGCACCCTGGGCACGGAGATGGACGTACGTGAGCGCGCCTCGCCGGAATCTTCCCGCGATTCGCCGATCGCCATGACCACCACATCGGCCTGGCGTGCCGCGGCCACGGCCGCTTCGATGCCGCCGGGCAGCGCCTGGTGGTAACCGCAACCGGCGGCGACCCGCAGCGCCGATGCATCGTCCATCGCCTGCTTCATGCCGCTGGCCAGGTCGCTGCCGGCATCGTCGCCGCCGAACAGCGTCCAGGGTCCTTTCGTGGCGTCCCAGTCCTGCGCGGCCGGGCCGACCAGGGCGATGCGCTGGCCACCGCGGCGCAGCGGCAGCACATCATCGTCGTTCTTCAGCATCACCACCGAGCGCGTTGCTGCTTCGCGCGCCAGCGCCAACGTCTGCGGCAGGCGCTGGCGCGGGCCGCCGCGTGCCCGGATGCGCCGGAACGGATCGTCGAACAGGCCCAGGCGCTCCTTCAGCTGCAGCACGCGGCGCACCGACGCATCGACGGTGGCCATCGGTATCTCGCCAGCGGCCACCAGCGCGGGAAGATGCTGCAGGTACAGGCCGCTCTGCATGCTGATGTCCACCCCGGCCAGCAGGGCCAGCCGCGCGGCATCGCGGCCATCGCGCGCGAAGCCATGCGCCACCAGCTCCATGTCGCCGGTGTAATCGGAGACCACGACGCCGCCGAACTCCCATTCACCGCCCAGTACATCGTCCAGCAGCCAGGTGTTGGCGGTGGCGGGAATGCCGGAAATCTCGTTGAACGCGGCCATGGTGGTCGCCGCATCGGCGTCGAAGGCGGCCTGGAAGGGCGGGAAATAGACCTGACGGAGCAGCCGTTCGGAAATGTCCACGGTGTTGTAATCCAGCCCGCCTTCGGCCGCGCCATACGCACAGAAGTGCTTCGGACAGGCCGCCAGCGCCTCGGGATCGCGCAGGCCGCGGTCGCCCTGGAAGCCGCGCACCCGCCAGCAGCACGTCTTCGCCGCTGCCTTCCACGCTGCGGCCCCAGCGTGCATCGCGGGCGATGTCCACCATGGGCGCGAAGGTCCAGTCGATGCCCACCGCCGTGGCTTCCCTGGCCGCCGCGCGTGCGGTGCGGCGCGCCAGCTCCGGTTCGAAACTGGCCGATTCGCCCAGCGGCACCGGAAACACCGTGGTGAACCCGTGGATCACATCGGCGGCGAACAGCAGCGGTATCTTCAGCTGGCCCTGCAGGGCGCTCTGCTGCAGGCGTTCGTGCCAACGGATGTTGGAGCTGTTGAAGATGCCGGTCAGCCGCCCTGTGCGCGCCGCTTCGAGCTGCGCTTCCACCGCCGCGGTGGCGGTGACCGGGTTGGCCGCAGCGGCCGCGCCGTTCTGGCTGGCAGAGGAGAACAGCGACAGCTGTCCGGCCTTCTCTTCCAGCGACATCCGCGCGATCAGGTCGTCGATGAAGACCGGCGTGGACCTGCGCGCCGGTTCCAGCGCGAATCCGCCGGGAATCCGTGCGAGCAGACCGCTGGCGCCGGCAGCCAGCAGCAGTTGCCGGCGGTTGATGCCGTGTCCGGTCATTCCAGGCTGCCTTCATCGATGGCCAGTCGATGATACGGGAACCCGCCTGGCGTGCCGGTCAGGGCCGCCAGGCATCCGGCGCCGGCTCGCGGCCGGCACCGGCATTACTCCACCGAAAGCCCTTCCACCTTCTGCCAGCCGCGCGGCAGCAGGTGGCCACGGGTGGCACGCCCGCCCAGGTAGGGTTCCAGTTCGTTGAACTTCAGGCCCATGGAGCGCTGGCCGCTGCGTACCTGCAGCGTCTGCCCGGGGCCGACCGCGACGATCGCCACCACCCGTTCGGTGGCCAGCTTGGCCTTCGGAATCTCGATGATCTTGTTGCCTTTGCCCTTGTCCAGTTCCGGCAGGTCGGCGGCGGCGATGGCCAGCAGGTTGCCCGAACTGGTCACCGCGACGATGCGGTCGGTATCGACATTGGCCAC
Organism: Pseudomonadota bacterium; assembly: GCA_023423605.1. Taxonomy (GTDB): domain Bacteria; phylum Pseudomonadota; class Gammaproteobacteria; order Xanthomonadales; family Xanthomonadaceae; genus Stenotrophomonas. Next base: position 4,714 of record JAFAFF010000108.1, on the reverse strand, counting down.
CACGGCCGGCTGCAGCACCGACGAACCGGAAGCCAGGTTGAGCATGGCCTTGCCGGCCTTGTTGCGGCCGATCAGGTTCTCGAAACGGGTGATGAAGCCATAGCCATGGGTGGACGCCAGCACGAAACGGCTGCTGGGTTCGGCGCTGGCCAGGGTGACGAAGCGGGTACCCGGCGCCGGCGAGAAACGGCCGGTCAACGGTTCGCCGTTGCCGCGTGCCGAAGGCAGCGTATGCACCGGCGTGGAATACGCGCGGCCTTCGCTGTCCAGGAACGCCACCTGCTGCGTACTCCGCGCGCGGACCGCCGCCTGCAGGCCATCGCCATCGCGATAGCTCAGCGACGAAGCGTCCACGTCGTGACCCTTTGCCGCGCGGATCCAGCCCTTCTCCGACAGCACCACGGTCATCGGTTCGCTCGGTACCAGTTCGGTTTCGTCGATGGCCTGCGCGGCCTGGCGCTGCACCAGCGGCGAACGGCGCTCGTCGCCGAACTTCTTCGCATCGGCGATCAGTTCGTCCTTGATCAGCTTCTTCAGCCTGGCCTTGCTGTCGAGGATGCCGAGGATCTTCTCGCGCTCACGGGCCAGCTCCTCCTGCTCGCCACGGATCTTCATTTCTTCCAGGCGGGCAAGCTGCTTCAGCCTGGTCTCGAGGATGTAATCGGCCTGGTCCTCGGACAGCCCGAAGCGCGCGATCAGCGCCGCCTTCGGTTCGTCTTCGGTGCGGATGATGTGGATCACTTCATCCAGGTTGAGGAAGGCGACCAGCAGGCCTTCCAGCAGGTGCAGGCGACGCTCCACCTTCTGCAGGCGGTGCTGCAGGCGGCGGGTGACCGTGTTGGCACGGAACACCAGCCATTCGCTGAGCAGGGCCTTGAGGTTCTTCACCTGCGGACGGCCATCCAGGCCGATCACGTTGAGGTTGACACGGTAGCTGCGCTCCATGTCCGTGGTGGCGAACAGGTGGCCCATCAGCTGTTCGGCATCCACGCGGTTGGAACGCGGCACCAGCACCACCCGCACCGGGTTGGCATGGTCGGATTCATCGCGGATGTCTTCCAGCCACGGCAGCTTCTTGGCGCGCATCTGCGCGGCGATCTGCTCGATGACCTTCGATGGCGATACCTGGAAGGGCAGGGCGGTGACCACCACGTTGCCATTGTCCTTCTGGAAGGTGGCACGTGCGCGCACGCTGCCATGACCGGTTTCGTACAGCTGCCGCAGGTCGGCGGCGGGGGTGATGATCTCCGCGCTCGAAGGGTAGTCCGGCCCCTTCACGTGTTCGCACAGCTCGCGCACGCTGGCCTCGGGATCTTCCAGCAGGTGCAGCAGCGCGCTGACGATCTCGTTGAGGTTGTGCGGCGGCACGTCGGTGGCCATGCCCACGGCGATGCCGGTGGTGCCGTTGAGCAGCAGGTGCGGCAGCCGCGCCGGCATCCAGGTCGGCTCCTGCAGGGTGCCGTCGAAGTTCGGCGCCCAGTCGGTGGTGCCCTGGCCCAGCTCGCCCAGCAGCACCTCGGCGATCGGGGTCAGCTTGGACTCGGTGTAGCGCATCGCCGCGAACGATTTCGGATCGTCGCTGGAACCGAAGTTGCCCTGGCCTTCGATCAGCGGATAGCGGTACGAGAACGGCTGGGCCATCAACACCAGCGCTTCGTAGCACGCGCTGTCGCCATGCGGATGGTATTTGCCGATGACGTCGCCGACGGTGCGCGCGGACTTCTTCGGCTTGGACGCGGCATTCAGGCCCAGCTCGCTCATCGAATAGATGATGCGGCGCTGCACCGGCTTGAGGCCGTCGCCGAGGAACGGCAGCGCACGGTCCAGCACCACGTACATGGAATAGTCCAGGTACGCACGTTCGGCGTATTCGCGCAGCGGCAGTTGTTCGAAACCGTGGAAAACGGGGCGGGCAAGATCGGTCATGCGGGGTTGTTACCTGTGTTCGGAGGCGGCGACGGCCGTCGCCCTCGCAATCCGTTGATTATCCGGATGCAGCCGGGGATGCCAAGCCACGCTGCGGATCCAGGCCTCGCCCGGCACGCGCCAGGTAGCGCCCGGGTGGCACCCCGAAATGACGCCGGAACACGGTGACGAAGGCGCTGGGGCTGCTGAAGCCCAGTACATGGGCGATGTCGGCCACGGCGTGGCCATCGCTGAGCCGGCGCAGGGCTTCGGCCAGGCGCGCCTGCTGGCGCCACTGGGCGAAGCTGAGGGTGGTTTCTTCGCGGAAATGCCGGCTCAGCGAACGCGTTGACAGTCCGGCCCATTGCGCCCATTGGGCCAGGCTGCGGTCATCGGCGGGCTCGGACAGCAACTGCGAGGCAATGCGCAGCAGCCGGCGGTCGCGGGGCATCGGCAGGTGCATGCGCTGGCGCGGTGCGGCGCGGATCTCATCGAGCAGCACGTCCAGCAGATGCTGCTGGCGATCATCGACCGTTGCCGACAGCGGCCACCCGCAGACGCGCTGGGCCACGGCCTGCAGCAGACTGGAAATGCCGATGACGCAGGGATCGGCCGGCAGTTCGTGGCATACCGACGGTGCCAGCACCATGCCCCAGCCGCGCAGCGGGCCATCGATGCACACGGTATGCGGCTCGGCGACCGGCATCCAGCCTGCCGACCCGGGCGCCAGCGACCACGTGCCGTGGCGGGTGCGGGTGGTGAGCAACCCGCTTTCCACGCAGATCAGCTGGGCACGGCCATGCGTGTGCCAGTCCACTTCGTGGGCCAGCCCGGTCGGGCTGTCGATGCGGAAGCCCACCACCGGCGGTCCGTCCTCACGTTCGAACCACTGCAGGGCCTGCTGCTTCAGCAAACGGCTGGCCGCTTCGGTGTCGGACCCGTCTGGCAGGGCGACGCCAGACGCGGGCCGCTCGTTGCGGCTTGGCCGGAAAGTGTCATTCATTGGCGCGATTATAGTACCGGGCCAGACGGGCAGGCCATTAAGGTAGGCACGTCCCGCGTCCAGCCCGTTGCTGCAACACAGCATTCGATGCCAGAACGAATATTTCTATTGAGAAATATATTTTTTGGAAGAGAATGCACACCCATGATCTGTCCTGCCTCCACTCCTCCCAGCCTGGGTCTGTTGCTCCGCCAGGTGCGTGATGGCCTTGCGCGCCAGCTGGATGCGTCGATGGCCGAAGAAGGGCTCGGTATCGGCTTTTCGCACTACCTGGGCCTGAAGATGCTGTCGCGCATGGCGCCGTGCACCGCCAACGAACTGGCCCGGGCCATCGACCAGGTGCCCAGCGCGGTCACCCGCCTGCTGGACAAGCTGGAAGCGCTGGGCTGCGTGCGCCGTGAGCCGCATGCCCAGGACCGGCGCGCGCTGCAGATCGTGCTGACCGATGACGGCCGTGCCCTGTGGGCACGCCTGCAGCAGCGCGGCGAGGACGTGATCGATTTCGCCATGCGCGAGCTTGGCGCCGACGAGCGCGAGCAGCTGCTTTCCCTGTTGACCCGAATCCGCGATTCCCTGACGACCCCATGACTTCCTACATCCATACGATTCAACGGCGCGCAGGCCAGCCTTTGCTGCTGGCCGGCCTGGTGCTGGCGCTGGCCGGCTGTGCCAGCAGTGGCGGCCTGCAACCGCAGGGCCGCCTGCTCGACGTGGACACGCTGCACAGCGAACGCAGCCTGTCCGCCAACGATCTCGGCCAGGCCGGTTTCCCGGCGCATGACTGGTGGAAGGCACTGGGCGACCCGCAGCTGGATGCCCTGGTTGCCGAAGGCCTGGCCGGGCATCCCAGCCTGGAAGCTGCCGATGCGCGGCTGCGCCAGGCGCGTTCGCAGGTCGGTACGGCGCGTGCCGACCGGTTGCCCAGCGTGTCGGTGTCCGGCGGTTACACCGGCCTGCGCCTGCCCGAATCGATGGTGGGCGACGAGATGGGCGGCCATTACGCCGGCAGCGGCCAGGCGATGGTGGATTTCAGCTACGGCGTCGACCTGTGGGGCGGCAAGCGCGCGGCGTGGGAAGCGGCGGTGGACAGCGCACATGCGGCCACGGTGGATGCCCAGGCGGCGCGCCTGGATCTGTCGGCGGCGATCGTGCAGGCCTACGTGCAGCTGGGCCATGCCTGGCAGCTGCATGATGTCGCCGAAGAAGAGCTGGCGCGTTCGCAGAAGTCGCTGCAGCTGACCCGCCAGCGCCGCGCCGCCGGCATCGACAGCGACCTCCAGGTGCGCCAGGCCGAATCCCGCGTGCCGGCCGCCCAGCAGCAGCTGCAGGCCGCCCAGCAGCAGATCGATGCGGGCCATACGGCACTGGCCGCCCTGGTCGGGCAGGGACCGGACCGTGGCCTGCGCATCGAGCGCCCGCGTCCGCTGGACCCGATGGCATTGCAGCTGCCCGGCGTGCTGCCCAGCGAACTGCTTGGCCGTCGCCCGGACATCGTCGCCGCGCGCTGGCGCGTGGAAGCCGCGGACAAGCAGATCGCGGTGGCGAAGGCGAAGTTCCATCCCAGCTTCAACCTCACCGCGCTGGCCGGCGTGGTCGCCCCGAACGTGGGCGACCTGCTGAAGAGCAGTTCGACGTTCGCCTACCTGGGCCCGGCACTGAGCCTGCCGATCTTCGACGGTGGCCGCCTGCGTGCCGGGCTGGCCAACAGCGATGCGCAGTACGACCAGGCGGTAGCGGCCTACAACCAGGCTGTGCTCGATGCCCTGCGCGATGTCGCCGACCAGGTCAACGCCGTGCGTTCGCTGC
>JAFAFF010000050.1 GCA_023423605.1 Pseudomonadota bacterium | reverse complement strand
CGTCGCGACTGGGTACAGCCGCTGGACGATGGCTTCGACCAGCGCAACACGCTGTCCATGGATTCGTCGGACTACGGTGGCGGCACACCGATGGCCAACATCTGGCGCCGCGACGCCGGCCTGGCCGTCGGCCACGTCGAACCGGTTCCGCGCCCACTGGACATGCCGGTGCGGCGTACCGCCAAGGGCGCGTCCATCGCCATCGAATCGCCGAACGCGCTCACCCTGGCGCCGGGCAAGGAACTGGTTACCGAGCGCACCCTGCTGGCCGTGCATGAAGGCGATTTCTACGCGCCCCTGCAGCAGTACCAGGCGATCATGCGCGCCGAGGGCATCGAAGGCCCGCGGCCGCCGGATTCGGCCTTCGCGCCGATCTGGTGCGCGTGGGGATACGAGCGGGATTTCACCGTGGAACAGATCTACGCCACGCTGCCGAAGGCCAGGGAACTGGGCTTCGAATGGGCGGTGCTGGACGATGGCTGGCAGACCAACGAAGGCGACTGGAAGATCGACCTGCGCAAATTCCCGCGCGGCGATGCGGACATGCGTGCGTTCACCGCCGAAGTCCGTCGCCACGGCATGCGCCCGCGCCTGTGGCTGGCACCCCTGGCCGCCGATCCCGGCAGCGACGTGCTGCACGATCACGTGGACATGCTGCTGCTGGACGAATACGGCGCATTCCAGACGGTGACCTGGTGGAACGCGCTGACCCAGTGCCCGGCATACCAGCCGACCATCGATTTCTACGTGGCGCTGGTGAAGAAGGCGATCGGCGACTGGGGCTTCGAGGGAATCAAGCTGGACGGCCAGCACCTCAATGCCGTCGCGCCCTGCCACAATCCCGCGCACAAGCACGCCAGTCCGCAGGATTCGGTGGTCGGGCTGGCCAGGTTCTGGGATGCGATCTACCGCGCCGCACACGACGCCAATCCCGAAGCCGTGGTCGAACTGTGTCCCTGCGGCACCGCCTTCGCCTTCCACAACCTGCCCGCCACCGACCAGTTCCCGTCCTCGGATCCGTTGTCGTCATGGCAGGTGCGCAGCAAGGGCAAGTCCATCAAGGCCCTCATCGGCGAGCGCAGCAGTTATGCGGGCGACCATGTCGAACTGTCGGACAACCGTGACGACTTCGCTTCCAGCGTCGGCATCGGCGCGGTGATTTCCAGCAAGTTCACCTGGCCGAAGGATACCGATCGTCCCTCGGTGCCGCTGCCGCCGGGCGGCTACGTGCTGGACGAGAGCCGCGAAGCGCTGTGGCGGAAGTGGGTCGGCCTGTACAACGCGCACATGCTGCCCAAGGGCGAGTATCTCGGCACGCTGTACGACATCGGCTTCGACAGGCCGGAGGCGCATGCGATCCGCAAGGACGGTGCGCACTACTACACCTTCTACGCACCGCAGTGGGACGGCAAGGTGGAACTGCGCGGGCTGCCGCCTGGGCGCTGGAACGTGCGCGATCTGTTCAACGAGACCGAGCTTGGCGTGGTGGACGGTGGCCGCACCGCGACACTGCCGGCGCGCTTCGAACGTTTCCTGTTCCTGCAGGCCAGCCCGGCAGGCGCCCGCGCATGAGCGCCGATGCCGCCGCCGTGCTGCCGCAGCGTCGGCCCTGGCTGGTGTTCGCACTGGCCACGGTACTGCTGTGGGGCGTATGGGGAGCGCTGTCGCCGCTGTCGGCCGCGCATGGTTTCCCGGACACGCTGGTGTACTGCGTGTGGTCGCTGACCATGATTCCACCGGCGCTGTACATCCTGTGGCGCAGCGGCTGGCAGCTGGAACGTTCGCCGCGCGCGGTCGGCTACGGAATGATCATCGGGCTGCTCGGTGCCGGTGGACAGATGCTGCTGTTCCACACCCTGACGGTGGGACCGGCGTACTTCGTGTTTCCGGTGATCTCGCTGTCGCCGGTGGTCACCATCGCACTGTCCTACCTGCTGCTGCGCGAACGCACCGGCTGGCAGGGAACGCTGGGCATCGTGCTGGCCCTGGTGGCCCTGCCGCTGCTGGATCTTTCCTTCGGCCGCGGCGACGGCGAAGGCCTGGGCTGGTTCCTGCAATCGCTGCTGATCATGCTGGCCTGGGGCCTGCAGGCCTACTTCATGAAGCTCGCCAACGACACGGTGCGCGCCGAGAGCATCTTCGCCTACATGACCCTGGGCGCACTGCTGCTGGCACCGGTGGCGCTGGCGATGACCGACTGGTCGCAGCCGATCAACACCGGGCTGGACGGACCGTGGATGACCGCAGGCATCCAGATCCTCAACGCGGTCGGCGCGCTGACCCTGGTCTACGCCTTCCGCTACGGAAAGGCCATGGTGGTGGCGCCGCTCAGCAATGCCGGTGCACCGCTCATCACCGCCATGCTGTCGCTGCTGTTCGCCAGCGTGGTCCCCGGTCCACTGAAGGCCATCGGCCTGGTGCTGGCGCTGGTCGCTTCGCTGCTGCTGGTGCTTGAACCCGAGCGCGCCCCCGCGCCTCGCCCCCTTCCTTGACAGGAGTCCCCCATGCACGCTCTGCTCGACCTGGTCGCGCGGCATCGGCAAGGCCACGCCACCGGCGTGACCTCGATCTGCTCGGCCCACCCGCTCGTCATCGAAGCCAGCCTGCGCCATGCGCAGCGCACCGGCCAGGCCCTGCTGCTGTTCGAGGCCACCTGCAACCAGGTCAACCAGGACGGCGGCTATACCGGCATGCGCCCGGCGGATTTCGTCGCCTTCGTGCACGGCATCGCCAAGCGCGTCGGCTTCGACACCTCGCGCATCGCCCTGGGCGGCGACCACCTTGGCCCGAACCCGTGGACCGCGCTGGGCGCCGACGCGGCGATGGACAAGGCCGAGGTGATGGTTGCCGGGTATGTCGCCGCAGGCTTCCGCAAGATCCACCTGGACTGTTCGATGGCGTGCGCGGGCGATCCTGAGCCGCTGCCCGAAGCGGAGATCGTGCGGCGCGCGGTGCGCCTGTGCCGCGCCGCCGAAGACGCCTGGGCCAGCAGTGGCGGCGAAGCGCCGGTGTACGTCATCGGCACCGAAGTGCCGGTACCGGGCGGTGCCACGGAGGCCATCGAAGGTCTGGCACTGACCACCCCCGACGCGGCGCTGGCCACCATCCAGGCACACCGCGGTGCGTTCGCGCAGGCCGGCCTGGCAGAGGCCTGGCAGCGCGTGGTGGCGTCGGTGGTACAGCCGGGGGTCGAGTTCGACCACCACGACGTCATCGCTTACGACAGCGCGAAGGCCCGCCCGCTGAGCGAAGCGATCACTTCCGTACCGGGCATGGTGTTCGAAGCGCACTCCACCGATTACCAGACCCGCGATGCACTGGCTGCGCTGGTGCGCGACCATTTCGCGATCCTCAAGGTCGGCCCGGGCCTCACCTTCGCGCTGCGCGAGGCGCTGTGGGCGCTGGATGCGATCGAGCGCGAGTGGATCGGCGAGGCCGCGCGCGCCGACCTGCGCGGGGTGGCGCTACGGCGCATGCGCGAAGCGCCCGGCTACTGGCAACGCTACTACCACGGCGAAGGCCGCGCGCTGGACATCGACCTGCAGTACAGCCTCAGCGACCGCATCCGCTATTACTGGCCGGATCCGGCCATCGAAGCGGCGCGCGGGCAGCTGTTCGACAACCTTCGCGCCGATCCGCCGCCGCTGCCGCTCATCGGCCAGTACCTGCCCCATGCCCTGCACGCGCTGCGCAACGGGACCGCCACGCGCGACCCGCAGTCACTGGCCATGGCCCACATCAGCGCTGTCCTCGACGACTACCACCATGCATGCGAAAACCATGACCGCTCCTGACATCCTCGGCTTCACCGAACAGCAGCTTGAAACCGCCAGAGCGACGTGGACGGCCCGCGAGATCGCCCAGCAGCCGCGCATGCTGGAGCGTACCCACGCGCTGGTGGCGTCCCTGCACGATGAACTGCGCGCGTTCGCCGGCCCGCTGCTGGACGATCCACGCGCCCGCGTGATCCTCACCGGTGCCGGCACCTCGGCCTACATCGGCCAGTGCCTGGCACCGCTGCTGGACCGGCATCTGACCGCGCGCGTGGATGCGGTGCCGACCACCGAGATCGTCAGCGCCCCGCGCCTGTACCTGGATCCGCTGCAGCCGCTGCTGCTGGTGTCCTTCGGCCGCTCCGGCAACAGCCCGGAAAGCCTGGCCACGGTGGAGCTGGCCGAATCGCTGGTGCGCGATGTGCGGCACCTGGTGGTGACCTGCAATCCCGCCGGTGGCCTGGCACGGGTTGCGGTGGCGCACGCCATGACCCTGCTGTTGCCGGAAGAAACCCACGATACCAGCTTCGCGATGACCTCCAGCTTCACCTGCATGATGTATGCGACGGCCGCCGCGTTGCTGCCTGCCAGTACCCGGGATGGGCGCATCGGCGCGATCTCCGCGGCCACCGCCGGGGTGATCCGGGACGCACTGCCGCTGCTGCGGGAACTGGCCGCGGCACGCCATGACCGCGTGGTCTACCTGGGCGGCGGCCTGCTGCAGGGTCTGGCGCGCGAAGCCACACTCAAGCTCGGCGAGCTGACCAACGGCGCGGTGGTCACCTGCCATGACTCGCCGTTGGGATTCCGCCACGGCCCGAAGACGTTCGTCACCGAAACCACCCTGGTGCTGGTGTTCGTGTCCAACGATGCGCATGCGCGGCGCTACGACCATGACCTGATCGATGAACTGCGCCGCGACGGCTGTGCTGCACGGGTGATCGAGATTTCGGCGCGGCCGCGTGCGGCCGAGGACGCCGACACGCTGGTGGTGACCGGGCTGGAAGACGCCCAGGACCAGGACCTGTTGTACCCCTATGTCGCCGCCGCGCAGACCTATGCCCTGCTGCATTCGCTGGCGCTTGGCGTGACGCCGGACAATCCGAATCCGGCGGGCATGGTCAACCGCGTGGTACAGGGCGTACAGCTGTACGCGCTGGACGCATGACCGGCGCCCTGTACCTGGGGGTGGACGGGGGTGGCACCAAGACCCGCTTCGCCCTGATCGATGCCGCGGGCACGCTGCTGGCCGAAGCGCAGACGGGCACGACCTACCATCCGCAGGTGGGCCTGGACGGCGTGCAGCGCATCCTCGCCGCCGGCATCGCCGAGGTGCTCGGCCAGGCAAACGGTAGCCCCGCGGACATCCGGCACGCCTTCTTCGGCCTGCCGGCCTACGGCGAAGACAGCCGTGCCACCGCCGCCCTGCAACGGATTCCCGGCGCCGTACTGGGCCATGAGCGCTATGCCTGCGACAACGACATGGTCTGCGGCTGGGCCGGTTCGCTGGCCTGCGCCGACGGCATCAACATCATCGCCGGTACCGGTTCGATGGGCTATGGACGGCGCGGCGAAGCAGCCGCACGTGCCGGCGGCTGGGGCGAGGCGTTTTCCGATGAAGGTTCGGCGTACTGGATTGCGATCCAGGGCCTCAACGCATTTTCGCGGATGAGCGACGGACGCCTGCCGCGCGGCCCATTGCACGCGCTGCTGCGCGGCCATTTCCAGCTGCAGGAAAGCGACCTGGACATCTGCGCGCATGTGTATGGCGATGGCCAGGGTTCGCGTGGCGAACTGGCACAGCTGTCGCCGCTGGTATCGCGGGCGGCACTGGCCGGTGATGCGGTGGCGGCCGCCATCTTCGAACGGGCCGGGCAGGAACTGGCGGCCATCGCCGAGGCGCTGCGCGTGTCGCTGGGATTCCAGGCGGGCGAGACGGTTCCGTTGTCCTGGTCGGGAGGTGCGTTCAGCGCTGGCGAAGTACTGATGCGTCCGTTCACCGACGCATTGCGGGCAGCCAGCCCGGATTTCGACCTGCGCACGCCCTTGCATGCACCGCACTATGGCGCCGCGCTTTACGCAGTGCAGCTGGCCGGGTAGCGATGCCATGCGGTAGCGCCGGCCACTGGCCGGCAGAGCCCGGCCCCCTGCCCGACGCTGCGTCCCTACCCTGCCAGCTGCCGTCCGCTGGCCGGCACATGAGGAAAGCCGATGAAATCCCTGCTGTTGACCGCCCTGCTGATCCCGCTCTGCGCCACCGCATCCGCCGACGAACGCGACGACGCACTGCGGCCCACGGCGCGCTTCAGCGTCTACGGCCACGGTGCCGCCGCTACCCCACCGATGGGCTGGAACCCGTGGAATGCGTTCCGCACCGAAGTGAACCAGGCCAGGACGCTGGCGGTGGTGGACACGATCCAGCAACGCGGGCTGCAGCGTGCCGGCTACACCTACATCAACATCGATGACGGCTGGTGGCTGAGGCGGCGTGCCGATGGCGGCATCGACATCCGTACCCGCATGTTCCCGATCGCCGCATCCGCCGATGGCGGCAGCAGTCTTCGCGCCTGGACCGACGGCCTGCATGCACGCGGATTCAAGGCCGGCCTGTATACCGACGTGGGACCCAATGCCTGCTCGCAGGCCTTTGATCGCCACAGCCCCAACCTGCCGGTGGGCAGCATTGCCGAGCGTGGCATCGGGCTGCAGGGTTTCGAGGCTTCCGACCTGAAGACCATGTTCCAGGACTGGGGCTTCGATTATCTCAAGGTCGATGCCTGCGGGCTGGCCGACTTCGGTCCCGGCAGCGAGCCGGTGCGCGAATCCGGGCTGGCGGTCAACCGTCCGGTCATCGTGCGCGGCGATGCCGTGGCCACCGATCGTCGCGCGGTGGAAACACGTTATGCACGGGTCGGCCGTCTGCTGGCTGGGCTCAACCCTGACAACGATTACGTGCTGTCCATCTGCCCGTGGGGCGAAGCGGGCGTGCGCGACTGGGGCGGGCGCCACGGCAATATGTGACGTACCAGCCCCGATATCGAACCCACCTGGGAAAGCATGCTGCGCAATTTCGATTCGGCCGCGCGCCGCGAACTGTATGCGGGCCCGGGCCGCTGGAACGATCCGGACATGCTGGCCATTGGCCTGGGCGAGTTCGACGCTGATCACCTGACCGAGGCGCGTACGCATTTCTCGCTGTGGACGATGCTGGCCGCGCCGCTGCTGATGGGCTTCGATGTCAGCACCGCATCGGACGCCCTGCTCGACATTCTCGCCAACCCGGAGGTGATCGCGGTGAACCAGGATGCGGCCGGCAACCAGGCCGCGCTGGCCGTCGATGGACCAGCACTGCAGGTGCTGGTGAAGCCGTTGGCCATGCGCGGCGAGCGCGCGGTGCTGCTGTTCAACCGCAGCGACGCGCCGGCGACGGCGACGGTCGATGCAGCGCAGATGAAGCTGGCCGGCGGCACCATCACCCACGTACGCGACCTGTGGCGACATGAAGACCTGGATGTCCTGCAGCAACCGCTGGCAGTCCGCCTGGCGCCGCGCGAAACACGGTTGCTCAAGGTGGTGGGCACGCCTGTCCGTGGCAACGCCACGCTGCTGAGCGAAATGACCGCGCGCATCCATGTCGCGGCCGATGGCCTGCCGACCTATGCCACGCCGCGCGATGCCGACATCGGCACGCCGCGTGCCGATCGCAGCCCGGAGGGCAAGCCGCTGCGCATCGCCAGGGCCGACTATGCATACGGCATCGGTGCCCATGCACAGTCACGGCTGGAAGTCGCCACGCGTGGACAGTTCCAGCGTTTCGCGGCGGAGGTGGGCATGCAGCAGAGCGATCAGCCCGGCATCGGGCGTGTCATCTTCCGCATCTACGGCGATGGCCGCCTGCTGCATGAAACCCGCGCAGTGGGCGCACAGGACGCGCCGGTACCGCTGGATGTGGATGTCGATGGCGTGCAGGTCATGGAGCTCGTCGCCGCAACCGCAGACAATGTTTCGGATGCCGTTCCTGCGGCCATCGTCTGGGGCGATGCACTTCTTCGCTGAGGCACCGCGTGGTGAGTCCGCCTGGGCTAGTGCGCCAGCGTGGCGGAAAGATCGCTGGCTGCCGCCCATGTTCCTGCCACTGCCACCGCGATCAACACTGCGCCGGCGCCGCGTAGCAGCATCTGTTGTGCCCCGGGACGCAGCAGCCGGCTGATCAACTGAAACATAAGCATCAAGGTCAGGAAGTCAAGCGCGATCCACAGCAGGGTCAGTACGATGAGGCTGCGGTCTGCGTCGGGGGTGATGCCGATGAACTGTGGAAAGAACGACGCGAAGAATACGATGTCCTTGGGATTGGACAGCGCGACGGCAAACCCCCTTCCGAAACCCCGGCACCGATGGCGGCGCCATCGAAGGTGCTGCCTGCACACGTGCGAAGCATCCCCCAGCCCAGATACCCCACATAGAGCGCGCCGCAAAGCTTGATCGACGCGAACAGCGCAGCGTCCACCGTCAGCAGGCCCTTCACCAGCAGCGCGGCCAGCGCGATCAACACCAGCGAGGCCAGGTTTGTTCCGGCGACAGTGAGCAGCGCGCGCCGCGCGCCGCCGCTCACGCCTGCACTCACTACCATGACCGCCACGGGACCCGGCACCGCGATCATCACGATCACGGCGAGAATGTAGAGAATCAACAGATTGAGGTCGATCATCAGGCCTGAAATGTTTCCGATAAGTGCGGCCGCGCGCCATCGCGTGCGCGCAACCGGGTCCGCACTTCAACTCGAACCGTGCCACCCTCAATCATGCGAGGTCTCCAAGCGCTGTCGATACTGGAAGGCTAGAGCCCCAAGCGGCGTATCTCTTCCATGATTCGCGCATGGCACAGCCGGTGTGCTTCGGGAACCCTGGCACGTTCCCATCGTCTTGACGTTCCGGCGCGCTACGCTGCGGGGCCTCAGAGCGCCCTGCCCCTCCCCACAGGAGATTCCAGTGAACGCACGACGCCAGTTCCTTTCCCTCGCCGCTGCCAGCGCGGCAATGGTGGCCGCCGCTCCGCTGCTCGCCGCCGCGCCTGCCGCGGGCAGCGTGCTGCCAACACGCGGTACACCACGCAGCGGCGCAGCATTGGCGCGCAATCCGCAGGGCAAGGCGGGCCGTTACCAGCCATTGACCCGGCTGGGCTTGGGCGGGGCGCCACTCGGCGGCAGCCTGGCGCCGACCAGCACCGCCGCAGCCGACGCCACCATGGCTGCCGCCTGGGCCGCGGGGGTGCGCACCTTCGATACATCGCCCTGGTACGGCCTGGGCCTGAGCGAACGGCGCATGGGCCATGAGCTGCACCAGCACCCGGCCGATGCATACACGCTCAGCAGCAAGGTGGGCCGCCTGCTCACCGCCACGGCCGGCCCGCTGCAGAAGACCAGCTGGCATGATCCGGCACCCTTCCGTTACCGCTACGACTATTCGGCCGATGGCGCGCGTCGCTCGGTGGAGGACAGCCTGAACCGGCTGGGCGTCGCGCAGTTGGACGTGGTGTATATCCACGACCTTTCGCCGGACAACGAAAAGGACCTTGGCATGCCATGGGAGCAGCGGTTCGCCGAAGCACTGCGCGGGGCCATGCCGGAGCTGACGAAGATGCGCGAGGAAGGGCTGATCAAGGCGTGGGGCTTCGGCGTCAACCGACCGCAGCCGGCGCTGCGCGCAGTGGCCGAAGCGGATCCGGACATCATGCTGCTGGCCTGCCAGTATTCGCTGCTGGACCACGAGACCACCCTGCACGATACCTTCCCGAAACTGGCCGAAAAAGACGTGTCGGTGATGGTCGGTTCGCCGCTGCTGGCCGGCTACCTGACCGGCCGCGAGCGCTATCTGTACGGAAGCCCCATTCCCGAATGGGCACCGGACAGGCGCGCGAAGATCGCTGCGGTATGCGACCGGCACAGCATCGACATTCGTACCGCCGCGCTGCAGTTCGCCGATGCGCCGGAAGTGGTGTCCTCCATCATTCCCGGCGCACGCACCCCCGAGCAGGTACGCGCGAACGTGGAATCGATGTCCATCGCCATTCCCGCCGATTTCTGGGCGGAGCTGAAGCAGGAGAAGCTGATCGCCAGCGATGCGCCGGTACCGCGGGGATAACGCGGAGCAGCGGGGCAGAGCCCCGCTCTACAGGGCCTGCATCGCGTAGCGCCGGGCTCTGCCCGGCTGAAGCCATATCGCGCGACCGACTCGTAGCGCCGGGCTCTGCCCGGCTGAGGCCATATCGCGCAGCGGGGCAGAGCCCCGCTCTACGTGACCCGGCTACACTGTCCGGTGCTTCCCTTCTCCTCCGACGAGGCCGCCATGTCCTTCAACGATCCGCAGGCCGTGGCCCGCTATGCCGAGGGCCCGGTCCGCCAGGTGCCGGGTTTCGAGGCCCTGCAGCGGATGACCCACCTGTTGCTCGCCGAATCGGTGCCCGCTGACGGCCACGTGCTGGTGCTTGGCGCAGGCGGTGGACTGGAATTGAAAGTGTTCGCCGATGCACAACCGGGCTGGCGGTTCCTCGGTGTCGATCCCTCCAGGGAAATGCTGGAGCTTGCGCGCACCTGGCTGGGCCCGCTGATGGAGCGGGTGGAACTGCATGCCGGATTCCTGGACAGCGCGCCGCAACGGCAACTGGACGGCGCGACATCGCTGCTGGTCATGCATTTCCTGTCGCTGGACGAACGCCGTGCGACGCTACGCGAGCTGGCCAAGCGCCTGAAACCCCGAGCTCCCCTGATCCTGGCCCATCACAGCATTCCGCAGGCCGAGCCGGCGCGGTCGCGCTGGCTCGCGCGCTACGGGGCCTATTCGGCGGCCAGTGGCGTGGAGCCGGCCAATGCCGCCAATGCCGCGCGCGCCATCAGCGAGCGCCTGCCGCTGCTCGATCCCGCGCAGGAAGTGGCGTTGCTGCAGGAGGCCGGGTTCGAGGATGTCGAGCTGTTCTACGCCGGCTTTACGTTCAAGGGCTGGATCGGCCGGCGTTCGGCCTGATGTCGGCGCTGGGCGCCGCGCGGTTACGGTAATCTTGCCTTCCCTGTTCGAAGGAAGCCCCGTGCGGACCGTACACGCACTGCGATATGTGATTCCGCTGCGCGAAGGCGGATCGTTGCCGGCCGTCGTGGAAACCGATGACGATGGCATGGTGGTGCTCAAGTTCCGGGGTGCCGGGCAAGGGCCCAAGGCGCTGATCGCCGAACTGATTGCCGGGGAACTGGCCCGCACGCTGGAATTGCCGATTCCGGAAATCACCTTTGTCGAACTGGACCGCGAATTCGCGCGCACCGAGCCGGATCCGGAAATCCAAGAACTGATCCGTGCCAGCGAAGGCCTGAACCTGGGCAGCGATTACCTGCCCGGTGCCATCAACTATGATCCGGCAGCGATGCCGGTCGATGCCGATCTTGCATCGCGCATCGTCTGGTTCGATGCCTTCACCAGCAACGTCGATCGCACCGCGCGCAATCCCAACCTGATGGTCTGGCACCGCCAGCTGTACCTGATCGACCATGGCGCGGCGCTGTATTTCCACCATGATTTCGCCCATGCCACCGATGCCTGCGAAAAGCCTTTCGTGTTGATCCGCGACCATGTACTGCTGCCGTTCGCGACCAATATCATGGGTGTGGACGACATGCTGTCCGCGCGCTTGCCGGATCACGAAATAGAACGCATCGTCGGGCTGGTGCCCGATGCCTGGCTGGTGGACGAACCCCTTTTCGACAGCCCGGCCGCCTATCGTCAGGCGTATATCGACTATCTCACGCATCGCCTGCGCAAGCGCGCGGCTTTCGTCCAGGAGGCCGTCCGTGCGCACGCTGCACACGTATGACTATGCGGTGATCCGCGTGGTGCCGCGCGTGGAGCGCGAAGAGTTCATCAACGTCGGGGTGATTGTTTCTTGTCCGGGCGCGCAGCACCTGGAAGCAGCCATCGAGATCGACGCGGCGCGCCTGCGGGCCTTCGCACCGACCCTGGACCTGGACGCCCTGCAGCCGTGGCTGGATGCCATCGTGGCGATCTGCCGCGGCGAAGCCGGCGCCGGCCCCATCGCGCGGCTGCCTGCGCGCGCGCGCTTTCATTTCCTCACGGCCAAGCGCAGTTCCATCGTGCAGATGAGCAGCAGCCACGTCGGCCGCACGCTCGACCCGACCAGCGTGGTGGACCACCTGATGACCCGGATGGTGCGCACCCCATCGTAGAGCCGGGCTCTGCCCGGCTGATGGATCATCGCGCAGCGGGGCAGAGCCCCGCTCTACCTGGCGGATGCATCACCTCGCAGCCCATCGTAGAGCCGGGCTCTGCCCGGCTGATGCATCACCGCGCAGCGGGGCAGAGCCCCGCTCTACCTGGCTCATGCATCACCTCGCAGCCCGTCGTAGAGCCGGGCTCTGCCCGGCTGATGGATCACCGTGCAGCGGGGCAGAGCCCCGCTCTACCTGGCGGATGCATCATCGTGCGGCCCATCGTAGAGCCGGGCTCTACCCGGCTTATGCATCATCGCGCAGCGGGGCAGAGCCCCGCTCTACACGGCCTT
This sequence comes from Pseudomonadota bacterium, assembly GCA_023423605.1. Lineage (GTDB taxonomy): Bacteria > Pseudomonadota > Gammaproteobacteria > Xanthomonadales > Xanthomonadaceae > Stenotrophomonas. The sequence continues at coordinate 446 of JAFAFF010000050.1, read as the reverse complement.
CTGTGGCAGGGCGTAGGCGAGCACGTAATCGCCAGCCGGGGTTTCCATGAAATGGTGGCCGCCGGCCATGATGACCACGTATTCGCGTCCCTGGTGTTCGTAGATCATCGGATTGGCCTGCCCACCGGCCGGCAGCTTGACGTGCCACAGCTCCTTGCCGGTCTTCAGGTCGATGGCACGCAGCAGATCGTCGGTAGCCGCTGCGATGAAGATCAGGCCGCTGGCCGTCACCACCGAACCACCATTGTTCGGCGTACCGATCTCGATCGGCAGGCCCGAGCGGATGCCGAACGGACCGTTGCCACGTGCACTGCCGAATGGACGATCCCACAATGTCTTGCCGGTGCGCAGATCGATGGCACGGATACCGCCATAGGGCGGCTGCTTGCACAGCAGCCTGGTGAACGGCAAGCGCCACCCGGCGTTGACGTTGATCGCATACGGCG
>JAFAFF010000229.1 GCA_023423605.1 Pseudomonadota bacterium | reverse complement strand
AACAAGCAGCGCGTCATCGAAGCGTTCAAGCTGATCCTGTCCTCGGACAAGGTGGAAGGCATCTTCGTCAACATCTTCGGCGGCATCGTCCGCTGCGACATGATCGCCGAAGGCATCATCGCCGCGGTGAAGGAAGTGGGCGTCAAGGTTCCGGTGGTGGTGCGCCTGGAAGGCACCAACGTGGAAGAAGGCAAGCAGCTGCTGCGCGACAGCGGCATGGCCATCATCCCGGCCGACAACATCAACGACGGCGCCAAGAAGGTCGTTGACGCTGTAAAAGCCGCTGCCTGAACCACGACACCAAGGAAATCCAATGTCTGTCCTGATTAATAAAAACACCAAGGTGATCGTGCAGGGCTTTACCGGCCAGCAGGGCACCTTCCACGCCACCCAGATGATCGAGTACGGCACCCAGGTCGTTGGCGGCGTGACCCCCGGCAAGGGTGGCACCACCCACATCGACCTGCCGGTCTTCAACACCGTCGCCGACGCCGTGCAGAGCACCGGTGCCAACGCATCGGTCATCTACGTGCCGCCGCCGTATGCCGCTGACGCGATCCTGGAAGCCGCTGCTGCCGGCATCAAGGTCATCGTGTGCATCACCGAAGGCATTCCGGTGCTGGACATGCTGCGCGTCAAGAACGTGCTGACCCGTGCCCATCCGGACACCGTGCTGATCGGGCCGAACTGCCCCGGCGTGATCACTCCGGGCGAGTGCAAGATCGGCATCATGCCGGGCCACATCCACAAGCCGGGCAAGATCGGCATCGTGTCGCGCTCGGGCACGCTGACCTATGAAGCGGTCAAGCAGACCACCGAAGTCGGCCTGGGCCAGTCCACCTGCATCGGCATCGGTGGCGATCCGATCAACGGCCTGAACTTTGTCGACTGCCTGAAGCTGTTCAACGAAGATCCGCAGACCGAAGGCATCATCATGGTCGGCGAAATCGGCGGCGACGCCGAGGAAGCCGGTGCGGAATACATCAAGAACCACGTGAAGAAGCCGGTCGTCGGCTTCATCGCCGGTGCGTCGGCTCCGGCCGGCAAGCGCATGGGCCACGCCGGTGCGATCGCATCGGGCGGCAAGGGCACCGCCGAAGGCAAGTTCGCGGCGATGGAAGCCGCTGGCGTGAAGACCGTCCGTTCGCCGGGCGATCTGGGTGCCGCCATCGCCGAACTGGTGAAGTAAGCACGCACGCGCTGTGGCGCCGGGCTCTGCCCGGCTTCGGGAAGACCGCCTCCGGGCGGTCTTTCTGTTTGCGGGGTGCGGTGGCTGCCGGGCAGAGCCCGGCACTACAATGTCCTTGTTGAAATCACAGGCTGGGCACCCATGGCTTCTCTCCGCATCGCGATGGCGCAGTTCGATTTTCCGGTGGGCGCCGTGGCGCGCAACACCGACCGCATCATCGAACTGATCGCACAGGCGCGCGATGAGCACGGCGCCGATCTAGTGCTGTTTCCCGAACTTGCCGTCAGCGGTTATCCGCCGGAAGACCTGTTGCTGCGCCCCGGCTTCCTGCATGACTGCGAACAGGCCATGCAGCGCATCGCCGAAGCCTGCACTGGCATCGCTGCGGTGGTCGGCTGGCCGCAGTCGGCCGGCTCGGTGGTGTACAACGCCGCCAGCGTGCTGCGCAACGGCATTGTCGAAAAGACTTACCGCAAGCGCGAACTGCCCAACTACGCGGTGTTCGACGAGCGCCGCTATTTCGATATCGATCCGGACGGCCCGAGCTGCGTGGTGGACATCAACGGCATCCCGGTGGGCGTGCTGATCTGCGAGGACCTGTGGTTCGCCGAACCGTTGGCCGATACCGTCCGCTGCGGCGCCGAACTGGTGGTGGTACCCAATGCCTCGCCCTACGAGCGGGGCAAGCATGCCCAGCGCGATGCGGTGCTGGCCTCGCGCACGCGCGAAAGCGGAGCGGCCATCGCCTATCTCAACGTGGTGGGTGGCCAGGACGCGCTGGTGTTCGATGGCGCTTCGGTGGTGGCTGATGGCGATGGCACCGTGCATCCGGCTGCTGCCGCATTCACGGAACAATGGCTGGTGGTGGACTACGACGGCGCCAGCCGGCGTTTCCTGCCGTACCTGTGGATGGACGACGGCGATGAAAGCATGGATGCGCTGGCCTGGCGCGCGGCCACCCGCGGCATCCAGGACTACTGTGCCAAGAACGGCTTCCAGAACGTCTGGCTGGGCCTGTCCGGCGGCATCGATTCGGCCCTGGTGCTGGCGATGGCGGTCGATGCGCTGGGGGCGCAGAACGTCACTGCGGTACGCCTGCCATCGCGCTATACCGCCGGCCTGTCCAACGATCTGGCGGCCGAACAGTGCAAGGCGCTCGGCGTGAAACTGGAAGCGGTATCCATCGAACCGGTGTTCAACGGCCTGATGGAAGCGCTGGGACCGATGTTCGAGGGCATCGAGGTGGATGTCACCGAGGAGAACCTGCAATCGCGCGCGCGCGGCGTGATCCTGATGGCGCTGAGCAACAAGTTCGGCGGATTGCTGCTGACCACCGGCAACAAGAGCGAGTATGCGGTGGGCTATGCGACCATCTATGGCGACATGTGCGGCGGTTATGCGCCGCTGAAGGATCTCTACAAGACCGAGGTGTTCGGACTGGCGAAGTGGCGCAATACGGTTGGCGGTGCGCCGGTCATCCCGCCGGACGTCATCAGCCGGCCGCCATCGGCCGAACTGCGCGAAAACCAGCTGGACCAGGATTCACTGCCGCCCTACGACGTGCTGGATGGCATCCTGTACCGCTTCGTGGACCAGGAGCAATCGCGGCAGGAGATCGTGGCCGCCGGCTATGCGGCCGAGGTGGTGGACCGCATCCTCAGGCTGGTGCGCATCAGCGAGTGGAAGCGCCAGCAGTCCGCGCCGGGGCCGAAGGTATCGCGGCGGGCATTCGGCCGCGAGCGGCGTTACCCCATCACCAACGGGTACCAGGGCTGACGTCAGCGGCCGCCCCGGCACGTAGCGGGGCCATGCCTTTGAGGCACTGACGGACTCGATATTTGCACTGATCGCTCAGCGCGGGCGGCGCCGCACTTCGCCGGCGCCGGATGCGCACGTGCGCGGCTATGGTGTGGCCCCTTTACTGGTCCACGAGGTCGCCGTGCGGATTGTCGCCGATGCATTCCATTTCCTGTCCAGCCCGTCGCGGCTGCTCACCGCCGCGGCAGGAGGGCTGGCCTGCCTGCAAGGCATCACCAATGGCTCCGCCCTGCCGGCAGCACGTACTGGCGGTCCGTACGGTACGGAGGCGGCACTCCCTTCAAGCATGACGTGTTGCCACGCCTGCACGGCTGCATCAACCAGCAGGGTATGGCGGCGCTGCCAGCCGAGCGCGTGATTGCCGGATGCCTGGCCCAGCTGGCCGGCGAGGTCTGCAGCGCTGGCGACGACCCGGGCTGCGCTACGGTGGCGGGGCGCAGCCTGGTCGTTGCAGGAGACGATTCCGCAGCGCTGGTGCCCTCCAGATCAAGAAGGATCATGGGCCACGGCATCCGTCAGCGTGCCCTGCTGGACGAGGCGAACATCGAACGCATGCAGGAACTGGTACCCGTCATCCAGCGGCGGATGGGGTCCACATTCGAGGCCGGTGCTCTTCCTTTCACCGCCGACAATCTGCGTGCGCTCATCGACGAGCGCAATGATGCGTATCTGGACACGCTGTGCAGCGCAGGCATGCACCTGCACGCCACCGCCGCGAAGATCGCCGATGAGCTTCCAGTGGCAACCGGAGGTGATGGATGCGCAACGCCGCGCGGACTTCGCCGTGTGGCTGGACGAGCATTATCCAAAGCCTGGTGCCACGCGCATGAGTCCGGAACAACTGACTCGTATCCTCAAGGACCTGGCGGGGTTCCTCAACGCGACGTACGGGTTGCATCAATGAAATCATGATGCCTGCCGGACGTCGCCGTGTACTGCGCGGCACGGGACGCCAGATACGCGAAAGGGCCCTTGCGGGCCCTTTGCCTTGACTGTCCGCAGGCAGATTACCTGCGGTTCATCGTCGCATTGCGCTGGCCGGTGGTGGCGGACTTCTCGCCGGCGAACGGGTTCAGCTTGCGGATCATCCACGGGTACTTCGGCCATTCGTTGCGCAGCCAGGGATGCTCCGGCGCGTTGAGCTCCAGGACGCGACGCGCGTCATCGGCCAGCGTCTTGTTGCCCACGTGCGTGTAGGCTTCGGCCAGCACGGCCACCGCATCGTACTGGTAGGCACTCTGCGGATAGGTTTCCAGCAGGAAATCAGCGCGGCCGGCGGCTGCCAGGTAAGCCTCGCGGCGCAGGTAATACAGTGCATTGTCCAGCTCGTGCTGGGCGAACACGTCACGCAGTTCGTTCATCCGCTTGCGCGCATCGGCGGCGTAGCGGCTGTTCGGGTAGCGGTCGATGACGATATTGAAATCGGCGTAGGCCTGGCGCGGCGTGGACAGGTCGCGGCGGCTGGCGTCCAGCGACCAGACGCGGCGCAGGAACACGGTGTCGCGGTTGCTGTTGGACAGGCCACGCAGGTAATACAGGTAGGACACGTTGCGGTGCGTGGGATACGTGCGGATGAAGCGGTCGATGCTGGAAACCGCGTCGTCGTGCTTGCCGGCCTTGTACTGGGCGTAGGCGGTTTCGATCATCGCCTGTTCGGTATACGGGCCATACGGGTACTGCGCCACCAGGCGACGGAAGTTGGCCTCGGCGCCGCTCCAGTTGCCGTGCTCCATCAGGGCATGGCCCTTCTGGTACAGCGCTTCGACCGGCTGGCCTTCATCGGGGTTGTCCCCCTTGGAACCACGGTGGCAGCCGGTGACGGCGAAGACCAGGACCAGCAGCAGGGCGGTCAGGCGGACGGGCGCGAAGCGGAAGGAAGAGCGTCGGATCATGGGGTCAAGGCGGGACGCGGCTGGAATACGAAGGGTCGATGATAGCCTAGTGTCCTGTCCAGCGACTGAAACCGGTCGCCCGGACCCCAATTTCGCACCCATAATTGCCACCATGTCCGATTCCCCAGCTGAACAGGCCCGCCAGGCCATCGTCCCCGACACCGCCGCAGGGCGCCGCTTCGATGCGGTGCTGGCCGAGCTGTTTCCGGAATTCTCCCGCTCCCGGCTGTCCGAATGGATCAAGTCCGGTGACGTGCTGCTGGACGGCGTGGCCGTGCGCGGGCGCGACCCGGTGCGCGGTGGCGAGGTGGCCACCCTGCATGCGGTGCTGGATACGCAGACCCATGCCGAGCCGGAGGACATTCCGCTGCAGGTGCTCTACGAGGATGAGCACCTGTTCGTGATCGACAAGCCGGTCGGACTGGTGGTGCATCCCGGGGCGGGCAACAGCAGTGGCACCCTGGTGAACGCGCTGCTGTACCGCGATGCCTCGCTGTCGGCGCTGCCGCGCGCCGGCATCGTGCACCGCCTGGACAAGGACACTAGCGGCGTGATGGTGGTGGCGCGCACGCTGCAGGCGCAGACCGCGCTGGTGGAACAACTGTCCGCCCGGCAGGTGCACCGGCAGTACCTGGCGGTGGTGGTGGGTGCCTTGGTGGCCGGCGGTACGGCCGATGCGCCCATCGACCGGCATCCACGCGACCGCCTGCGCATGGGCGTGCGTGAGGACGGCAAGGAGGCGATCACCCATTACCGCCTGCGCGAGCGCTTCCGTGCGCATACGGCGCTGGAATGCCGGCTTGAAACCGGCCGTACCCACCAGATCCGCGTGCACATGGCGCACCTGCGGCATGCCATCGTGGGTGATCCGCTGTATGGCGGTGCGCTCAAGCTGCCCAAGGGGGCCAGCGACGAACTGGTGGCGGCGCTGCGTGGCTTCAAGCGCCAGGCGCTGCATGCCGAAACGCTGGAATTCGTGCACCCCATGACCGGCCAGCCGCTGCGCAACAGCGCTGCCGTGCCGGCCGACATGCAGCACCTGATGAAGGTGCTGCGCGAGGACAGCGAGGCATTCGCCGAACGTGAGCGCGGCCGCTGGTGAGCGGGCGCGGACTGCCGCTGCTGCAGGCCGACTGGCCCGCACCGCCGGGGGTACGGGCGCTTGCCACCCAGCGTCGTGGCGCCGGGATATCGCCGCCGCCGTTCGACACCTTCAACCTGGGAAACCGCAGTACGCCCGACGGCGATGATCCGGCGAACGTGGAACACAACCGTCTGCTGCTGCAGGAAGGCTTGGCCCTGCCATCGACGCCGCACTGGCTGCGCCAGGTGCACGGCACCGGGGTGTTGCGCTTCGATGCGCCACCGGTACGCGGTGGAATCGAGCCGGTGGCGGATGCGGCGGTGACGTCCGCGCGTGGCGTGGTGCTGGCCATCCTGACGGCGGACTGCCTGCCGGTGGTGTTGGCGACGCGCGATGGCAGCGCCGTGGGCGCCGCGCATGCAGGCTGGCGTGGGCTGGCCGACGGCATGCTGGAAGCGACGGTGGCGGCAATGCAGGTGCCACCATCGACGCTGCTGGCATGGCTCGGCCCGGCTGCCGGTCCGGCGGATTATGAGGTGGGCGTGGACGTGCATGAGGCGTTCGTTGGCCGCGATGCGGCGGCATCAGGCGCATTCGTGGCGACGCGGCCGGGGCACTGGAACGTGGACCTCTACGCGCTGGCCCGGCAACGGCTGCAGGCGGCCGGGCTGGCGGCGGCGGATATCCATGGCGGCGGATTGTCCACCCTGGCCGATCCGGACCTGTTTTCGCATCGCCGCGATGGACGCAGCGGACGCATGGCGACGCTGGCGTGGCTGGAATAGCGTCGGCGGTCGCCCGCAGCCGGGCAGAGCCCGGCTCTACGATCCTGGCCCGATAGAGCGGGGCTCTGCCCCGCTGCGCGGCATGGTCCAGCCGGGCAGAGCCCGGCTCTACGATCCTGCCCAGCTGCGCGTCACGCTTCCAGCGACTGCAGGAAGCTTTGCCGCCAGTAGTTGATGTCGTGCCGGCGCAGGTGGTCCATCATCGCGTTCCAGCGTTCCTGGCGGCGCTTGAGCGGCATCGTCGCCGCCGTGGCGATCGCGTCAGCCACGCCGTCCAGATCATGCGGGTTGACCAGCAGCGCCTGTTTCATTTCATCGGCCGCGCCGGCCAGCAGCGACAGCACCAGCACGCCCGGGTTGTCCGGGTCCTGCGACGCCACATATTCCTTGGCCACCAGGTTCATGCCATCGCGCAGCGGCGTGACCAGGCCGACGGCCGCTGCGCGGTAGAAACCGGTCAGGGTGGCATGGGTGAAGTTCTGGTTCACGTAGCGCAGCGGTGTCCAGTCCGGTGCGGCGTGGCCACCGTTGATGTGTCCGGCGATCTGCTCAAGCTGCCCGCGCAGTTGCCGGTATTCGGTGACGTCGCCGCGCGAGACCGGGGCGATCTGCAGGTACGTCAGGCTGCCATGCTGGTCTGGATGCCGGTCCAGGTAACGTTCAAAGCCCAGGAAACGTTCCGGCAGGCCCTTGGAATAATCCAGCCGGTCCACGCCGATCGCCAGTTGCCGATCGCGCAGGCTGCTGCGCAGATCCTTGACCGCGGTTTTTCCCGCCGCCGCCTTTGCCTGTTGCGCGATACGTTCGGTATCGATGCCGATGGGGAATGCAGCCGCACGGAAGTGCCGTCCATCCGGGGCTTCCAGCTTGCCCTCGCCCAGCACCCGTCCGCCGCCGAACAGGCGCAGGTAGGTCTGGAAGCGGTCGGCATCGCGCTGTGTCTGGAAGCCGACCAGATCGTAGGCATACAGCGCCGAAAACAGGCGCAGGTGATCGGGCATGGCCTGCAGCAGGTCGGCCGAGGGCATCGGCACATGCAGGAAGAAGCCCATGCGGCAGCCAATACCCCGCGCGCGCAGCATGGCCGCCAGCGGAATCAGGTGGTAATCGTGGATCCAGACGATATCGTCCTCGCGCAGCAGCGGTGCCAGCTTGCTGGCGAACAGCTCGTTGACGCGATAATAGGTTTCACGGGTGCCGCGATCATAATCCACCAGGTCCAGGCGGAAATGCAGCAGCGGCCACAACGTGCGGTTGGCGAAGCCGTTGTAGTAGCCATCGACGTCGCGCTTGTTGAGGTCCATGGTGACGTAGCGGATATCGCCATCCACCTGCTCATGCAGCGTGCCGCTGGCATCCTTGCTTGATTTTCCGCTCCAGCCGAACCACAGGCCGCCGCGCTCGTTCAGGGCTGCCAGCAGACCGACCGCCAGCCCGCCCGGGCGGGTGTCGCCGGGAATGGCGACGCGGTTGGAAACCACCACCAGGCGGCTCATGAGGCCTCCTGCCAGGATCGCGACAGGCGCATCGCGGCGGTGATCAGGCCGACATGCGAGTACGTCTGCGGGAAGTTGCCCCAGGCTTCGCCATTGTCGAACGCGAGGTCTTCGGACAGCAGGCCCAGGTGGTTGCGGCGTGTCAGCAGCATCTCGAACATCTCGCGCGCTTCGTCCATGCGGCCGATCGCCGCCAGTGCGTCGATGTACCAGAACGTGCAGATGGTGAAGCTGGTTTCCGGCTCGCCGAAGTCATCCGGGGCGATGTAACGGTACAGCGCATCGCCGTGCTTCAGGTCGCGTCCGATGGCTTCCACCGTGGCGATGAAACGCGCGTCGCGGGCCTCGATGAAGCCGATGTCGGCCAGCAGCAGCAACGAGGCATCCAGGCGATGGCCGCCGAACGTATCGGTGAAGTGCCCGAGCTCCTCGCTCCAGGCCTCCTTCATGATGTGCGCATGGATGATGTTGGCCTGCGCGCGCCAATAGGTCGCGCGCTCGTCCAGCTTCAGCCGTACCGCGATCTTGCACAGACGGTCGCAGGCGGCCCAGCACATCGCGCTGGTATAGGTGTGCACTTCGGTGCGGCCGCGGAACTCCCACAGGCCGGCGTCGGGAACATCGTGCAGCGCCAGTGCCTGGTCACCCAGTTTCTCCAGGCGCGCGAAGGCATGTTCGTCGCCGGGGTCCTGCAGGCGACGATCGAAGAACAGCTGGGTAGAGGCCAGCACCACGCTGCCGTAGACGTCGTGCTGCCGCTGCACCCATGCCAGGTTGCCACGCCGCACCGGGCCCATGCCGCGGTAGCCGGACAGCGATGGCACTTCGTGTTCGTCCAGGGTGGCCTCGAAACCGATGCCATACAGCGGCTGCAGGGTGCCGTCGGCAGTGGCCAGGTTGAAGATGTAGCCGAGGAACTGCTCCATCGAACGCGTGGCGCCGAGGCGGTTGAGCGCACGCACCACGAAGGCGGCATCGCGCAGCCAGCAATAACGGTAATCCCAGTTGCGGATGCTGCCCGGCGCTTCCGGAATGGAGGTGGTCATGGCGGCAATGATCGCGCCGCTGTCCTCGTACTGGCACAGCTTCAGGGTGATGGCGCTGCGGATCACCGCGTCCTGCCATTCCAGCGGAATGGACAGGTAACGGACCCATTCGCGCCAGTAGTCGCGGGTGCGTTGCAGCGCTTCCTGCACATAGCCACTGAGGGAACGGTTGAGCGATTCATCCACGCCCAGCACCAGATGCACCGGATGATTGAGCACGAACGGCAGCGCATCACGCACCATGCGTACCGGTACATCGGTGGTGAGGCGCAGCACATGGTCCGGCAGTACCCAGCGGATATGGTTGCTGCCCCAGGTGGAATCGGGCACGCGCTCGCCCCAGTCGGCCAGCGGGCGCGCCAGTACGCGGATGCGGGGACTGCCGGCGATGGGGCGCACCTGGCGGATCAGGCTGACCGGGCGGTAGAAACGGTCGTTCTGGCGCCAGCGCGGCGCGAAATCGATGATTTCCAGCACGCCACCATGCAGGTCGCGCAGCACGGTGCGCAGGATCGCGGTATTGGCCAGGTATTCCTGTTCGCTGCTGGCGAAATCCTCCAGTTCGATGGAGAAATCACCGCCCTCCTGCTGGTTTGGGCCAAGCAGCGCGCAGAACGTGGGGTCGCCGTCGAACGAGGGCAGGCAACTCCACACGACGCGTGCGTGGCGGTCGATCAACGCGCCGAAACTTCCGTTTCCGACGACGCCAAGATTCAGGTCAGGCTGGGACATGGGCAAGCATCTCGTATACAGCGGTGGGGGCGGGCTACCAGGCGTTTTCGCGCAACCATGCGTGCACGCTGGATATGTCGCCAAGCTGGAACACGGCAGCGCTGGGGTCGCGTTCGCCGACCAGTACGCTCCAGCCATACTGGGCATTTGCCGCTTCGAAACCGTGTTCGTCGGTCAGGTCATCGCCGATGAAGACCGGCAGCCGTCCACGAAAGGGCAGGTGCTGCATCATGCGGCGTACCGCGCGTCCCTTGTCGCTGCCCACCGGCACGAATTCGACGACATGATCGCCGGGCTGCAGGCGATAGCCGGCGTGCCCACGGACGTGCCGGTCCGCGAACGCACGCACCTGTTCCCCGGCGTGCGGCGCGCCACGCCAGTGCAGGGCCATGCTGGGTCCCTTGTCTTCCACCAGTACGCCGGGATGGCCATGCGCGAAGCGCATGGCCTGCTGGTGCAGGACATGCAGCCACTCGGTGGTGCTGCTTTCCTCGACGGCGTCATGCACCACGCCGTTGGCATCGCGCATCTGGTGGCCATGCAGGCCGGCGGCGGGAAGATCCAGCGGGGCAAACAGCGCATCGAGCTGTGCCAGCGGTCGTCCACTGACCAGTGCCACGGCGCCTTCCAGGCGGTCGCTGATGCGGCCGATGGCCTGGCGTACTTCGGGAAGCAGCGTCACCGCATCCGGACGGTCGGCGAATTCGATCAGGGTGCCGTCGACGTCCAGGAACAGTGCGCAGGCATCATCCAGCAACGGCGGTGGCGGACGAAGGGGGAGCGGTTCAGCCATGCCGTCCAGCTTGCCAGCGGGAGCGTGTACGTGGGGTCTAGGGCAGGCTGCACTTCCAGTCGGTCGCCATTGCGGAGGGTACCGGCCAGCGGCCGGCACCCCCTGTACCTGTCGACTGCTCAGAATGTGTAGCGCACGCGCCCGTACCAGTACGCTCCGTTGCTGCCCAGCGGCGACAGTACGTCGTAGGGCAGGTTGCCGAAGTAATGGATATCCTCGTTGGACAGGTCCGGGTAGTTGTCGGTCAGGTTCTGTCCGCCCAGCGCCACGCTCCACTGCGGGGTGATGCGGTATTCCACTTCCGCATCCAGCTGCCATTCGGCCTGGTAGGTCTGGGTGGGTTCGAAGCCATCGCCGAAATTGAACACGCGCGTCGCGCTGCCATGGCGGCTGACACGGCTGGTCAGCGACCAGCGGTCATTGCT
>JAFAFF010000223.1 GCA_023423605.1 Pseudomonadota bacterium | reverse complement strand
CTGCTGATCCAGTACGTCATCCAGGGCACCGCATCGGTGGAATCGCGCTTCGGCTTCGATTACATCCGCTGCATCGGCGTGGGCCTGCTGGTGGCTGCGGCCAGCGGCGCCGCCTCGATGCTGTTCGGCGTGCCGTTCCTGACCAGTGGGCACCTGGACCTGCATCTGCCGTTGATCGGCGACGTACCGCTGGCCAGCGCCATCGGCTTCGACACCGGTGTGTACCTGGTTGTGTTCGGCGGCGCGATGCTGATGCTTTCGATGATGGGCACGATCAAGCCCTCGCGCACCCGCATCGCGCGCCGCGGCGAGATCGATCCGCGGAAACGTTCCGCGCTGACCGGGGAGATGCGCTGATGGAACTGGCCCTGGCAAGCGCCATCGGCGTGTTGACCATGCTCGGCGTGTACCTGCTGCTGCGCGCCCGCAGCTTCGATGTCATCCTTGGCATGACCTTCCTGTCCTACGCCACGAACCTGCTGATCTTCGCCGGCGGACGACTGGTGGAGGGCAAGGCGCCGGTGCTGAAGAAGGGCCTGGATGCCAACCTCGGCAACTACACCGATCCGCTGCCGCAGGCACTGGTGCTGACCGCCATCGTGATCGCCTTCGCGATGACCGCCGTGACCATCGTGCTGGCCATCCGCAGCCGCAGCGACAACCACAGCGATCACGTCGACGCCCACGAGCCCGACGACGACGCACCGCCGCGCCGCGACGAGGACCACGCATGAACCATCTGGCGATCCTGCCGATCCTCATCCCGCTGCTCGGCGCGTCGCTGTCGCTGTTCGTCGAACATCGGCGTTATGGCCCGAAGGTACAGCGCACGGTGTCCTGGACGGCGATGGCCGCACTGTTCGCATCGGTGGCGCTGCTGTTCGCGCGCACCGCCGAAGGCAACGCGCTGGTCTACCTGCTGGGCGACTGGCCGGCCCGGCTGGGCATCGCCCTGGTGGCCGACCGGCTGTCGGCATGGATGCTGCTGACCACGGTGCTGCTGGCCATCGGCTGCCTGATGCATGCCTGCTCGGGCTGGGACCGGCGCGCGCCGCACTTCCATGCCCTGTTCCAGTTCCAGCTGGTCGGCCTCAACGGCGCCTTCCTCACCGGCGATATCTTCAACCTGTTCGTGTTCTTCGAGGTGATGCTGATCGCCTCCTATGGCCTGTTGCTCAGTGGCGGCCGTGGCCTGCGCATGCGCATCGGCCTGCACTACGTGGTGTTCAACGTCACCGCGTCCACGCTGTTCCTGGTCGCGCTGGGCCTGCTGTATGCCTCACTGGGTTCGCTCAACATGGCCGAGCTGTCGCAGCGCATCGCCGAGGTGCCGCCCTCGCACGTGATCCTGGTGAAGGCCACCATGGGCCTGCTGTTGCTGGTGTTCTGTGCCAAGGCCGCCTTGATGCCGCTGTACCTGTGGCTGCCGGAGTCCTATGCGCGTGCACCGGCGGCGGTGGCCGCGCTGTTTGCCATCATGACCAAGGTCGGCCTGTACGCCGTGCTGCGCGTGCAGACCCTGTGGTTCGGCGACGATGCCGGCGCACTGGCCGGCTATGGCCGCGAGTGGCTGCTCTGGGCGGGCGTGGCCACGCTCGTGCTGGGCGGGCTGGGGGCGCTGGCGGCCGTGCGCCTGCGCGTGCTGATCTCCTATCTGGTGGTGGTATCGGCCGCCACGCTCTTCATCGCCTTCGCGATCGGCAACCAGCAGGTGCTCGGCGCCGGCCTGTACTACCTGCCGCACAGCACGTTCGTGGCGGCCGCGCTGTTCCTGGTCGCCGACCTGATCCGTCGCCGTCGTGGTGGTGCCAGCGACCGCAAGGAAATCATCGCGCCGATGCCCGGCAAGGAGACGCCGGCGGTGCTGTTCCTGATCGCAGCGGTGTCCATCGCCGGGCTGCCGCCGCTGTCCGGCTTCCTGGCCAAGGCCGCACTGCTTTCCGGCATTCCACCAGCGCTGACCGCACCGGTGTGGGCAGCCATACTGGGCAGCAGCCTGCTGGTGATCATGGGCCTGGCCCGCGGCGGCATCCGCCTGTTCTGGCGCGTGCCCAATGCCGAGCCCGATGCACCGAAACCACGCAAGGCGCCGACCCGCCGGATCGAGCTGCTGGCGGCCTGCCTGCTGCTGCTGTACGGCATCGGCATGACCGTGTTCGCCGCGCCGCTGATGCGCCACACCGATGCCATCGCCAGCGATCTGCTGCAGCCGTCCGGCTATGTGGAACAGGTCCGTGCGACCACGCCGGAGATCCGCCAGCCATGAACCCGAAACGACCGCTGTTGCGACGCATCTTTCCTTCGCTGCCGCTGACCGTCATGGTCATCGTGTTCTGGCTGTTGATGTCCGACAGCTTCACCTTCGGGCAGTTCGTGCTGGGCGTCCTGCTGGGGCTGGTGGTACCGCTGTTCGCCGCGCGCCTGGACCGCGAGTTCGCGCGCATCGGCACCCTCAGGCCACTGCCGAAGCTGGTGGTGGTCACCCTGTGGGACATCCTGGTATCGAACATCCGCGTTGCCCTGCAGGTCCTGGGGCCGGAGAAGAACCTGCACCCCGGTTTCATCTGGCTGCCGCTGGACATCGCCAACATCCACGGCATCGCCGCACTGACCAGCATGATCACCCTCACCCCGGGCACGGTGTCCGCCGCGCTCAGCGATGACCGCAAGTTCCTGCTGGTGCACGTGCTGCACCTGGACGATCCGCAGGACCTCATCGCAACAATCAAGCGTCGTTACGAAACCCCGCTGATGGAGATCTTCCCATGACCGGATTCCAGGTCATCCAGACCACCCTGGTGGTGTGCATGCACGTAGTCGGCCTGGCCATGCTGCTGGCCACCTGGCGGCTGCTGCGCGGCCCCACTGTGCCCGACCGCATCCTGGCGCTGGACACCTTGTCGGTGACCGCGATCGCCGAGCTGATGCTGTTCGGCATGTACCTCAATTCGGCCATCTACTTCGAGGCCGCATTGATCATCGCGATGCTCGGCTTCGGCAGCACGGTGGTGCTGAGCAAGTTCGTGCTGCGCCGGGACATCGTCGAATGATCACCGTCATCCAGATCGTCCTGTCCATCCTGCTGCTGTTCGGCTGCTTCTTCATCCTGATGGGCGCCCTGGGGCTGGTGAAGCTGTCGACCTTCTTCAAGCGCCTGCATGCGCCCACCAAGGCCAGCACGCTGGGCGTCGGCTGCGTGCTGGTGGCGTCGGTGTGCTACCACATCTTCCTGGGCCAGGACCCACAGCCACGCGAGCTGCTGATCACCGTGTTCCTGTTCATCACCGCGCCGGTCAGCGCGCACCTGATGGCCAAGGCCGCGCTGTCGCTGCTGATGGAAACCCGGCCCAGCCTGCCCGGCAACGAGCGCGCGGAGGAAGAACAGCTGCCGCCGCCCGAGCCCGACAGGTAGCGCCGGGCTCTGCCCGGCTGCCCATCACCCGGCTGCCCGTCTCCGCTCAGCCGCAGCCTTCCACGTAGTCCACCTGCGGCGGCAGGCCGACGCGCCAGGACTCCACCTTTCCTTGCGCGCCCAGCGCGAAATCGATGATCCCCTGCCCGTCCTGGGCCGGACGCACGCGCAGATGCTGGGCCTTTTCATCGTACTTGTCCGGCCCCACGTCAGCGCGCTCCGGATAGAGCTGCTGCAGTTCGCCCAGCGTCATGCCGACCCGGCCGCCACCGGGCGCGACGATTTCCGGCCCGCGCACGTCATAACGCACCAGCTTGCGGCCCTCGATCATCAGATAGGGATCCCCCGACCCGGATCCATCAGGACGCAGGTAATAACAGTCCTCATTGCTGTCATCGGCGGGCCTGGGTCTGCCAGCGGCGTCGGTAGCCAGGCCTTGCAGCGGCGCGCCAAAACGGCTGCGCAGATCATCCACGCTGGCCCCCAGTTGCACCGCACCGAATCCGTCCAGGCGTGCCGGGCTGTCAGTGCGCCCATCCAGCGGCGATGTGGTCGCCGCGTCCGGGTCGGTGGCCGGGGTCGCACCGGTGGCCGTTTCACTCATCGGCCGGGAATGGGCGGTCGTGGTCTCCGGACCTCGGCTGCACGCGGCAAGCGACAACGCCAGCAAGCCGGCAACAGGCAATACTTTCATCAGCACATCTCCTGGGAACGATCAATGGTCGGTCAGCGCAGTCCAGCCAGGGCGGCCGCGCCCTGGCCGTGTATGCGGCACGCTAGCGCGTGGACTGTGCACGTGCCGCATTGTCATCCGGGTTTAATGGCCACCGTTCAGGCTCGGCCTGCACCGCTTTCCTTGGCCCGACCATGCTCCCCCGCAAGACAGACCAGGCACGAACCGCATTGCAGGCACATCGCGCGCCGCTGGACATGCGCCAGCGCCGCCTGTTGATCCTGTGCGACGGTCAGCGCGACCTGGCTACGTTGACGGCGCTGGTGGGGCCGGATGCGCCAGCCATGCTGATCCAGCTGGTACGCGCCGGCTATCTCGTCACCGGCATGGATGAGGCGGAAGCGACACTCCCGAGGCCGGAAGCGAAGACCGTGGCAACGGTCGCGAAGGAGACCGTGACGCCCCGGCCCTCCCCCGGCAGCCCGTCCGGTAATGCAGGCAGCGATCGTCGCCGCTCGATGGCAGGTGCCCGGCTCTATCTCCTGGGCATTCTGGAGATGCAGCGGCATCCGCTTGCCGCCGCGCTCCTGCACGACCTGCAGCAGGCACGCAGCGACAGTACGGTGATCATCACCATGCAGGCGGCCCTGCAGGCGCTGCCGACACTGACGTCGGCCGGCTACACCGCGCGCGTCCATCAACGCCTGCTGGAAGTGTTGCCGCTCGGACACCAGGCCGCGATGCAGGGCGTCGCCTCCCCGCAGGCCGAATCCGAGGCGATCTGACCGCCTCGCTCCCTTTCGCTTTCTACTGCTGGCGGAAGTTGTTGCGCAGGCCGTTCCAGCACTGCTGGTAATCCCCCTGGCGGTGGCCGGCGGCCAGGGCCTGGGCGCTCGGGCGGATCACCGCACGGGTTTCGAACATGAAGGCCATCGTGTCCTTGATCACGTCCGGCCTAGACAGATCGGCATGGGATGCCTTGTCGAAGGTGGGTGCGTCCGGGCCGTGGC
The DNA here is from genome assembly GCA_023423605.1 of Pseudomonadota bacterium. Classification (GTDB taxonomy): domain Bacteria; phylum Pseudomonadota; class Gammaproteobacteria; order Xanthomonadales; family Xanthomonadaceae; genus Stenotrophomonas. The sequence goes on along the minus strand of JAFAFF010000223.1, from coordinate 4,264 downwards.
CGCTCATGCAGTTGTGCAGCGATGCACCACCCGGCACGAAGCCTTCGGCCTTGGCGTCATAGGCACCGTGCACCAGGCCCATGAATTCGCTGGCGATGTTGCGGTGGAACCATGGCGGCCGGAACGTGTGCTGCGCCACCAGCCAGCGCGGCGGAAAGATCGCGAAATCCATGTTGCTGGTGCCCGGCGTATCGCTGGGCGAATGCAGCACCAGGAAGATCGACGGGTCCGGGTGGTCGAAGCTGATCGAGCCGATGGTGTTGAAGCGACGCAGATCGTAACGGTAAGGCGCATAGTTGCCGTGCCATGCGACCACGTCCAGCGGTGAATGATCGATGGCGGCGCGCCACAGGCGGCCGTCGAACTTGGCCACCAGTTCGAAATCGCCATCCACGTCTTCGAACGCCGCATGCGGTGTTTCAAAGTCGCGTGGATTGGCCAGCCCATTGGCGCCGATCGGGCCCAGGTCCGGCAGCTTCAACAGCGCGCCGAAGTTTTCGCAGACATAGCCACGACTGGGCCCATCCGGCAGTTCCACGCGGAAACGCACGCCCCGCGGAACCACGGCGATCTGCTGCGGTTCGATCTCGACCACGCCCATTTCGGTCAACAGGCGCAGGCGACCGAGCTGCGGCACGATCAGCAGCTCGCCATCTGCATTGTAGAAATAGCGCCCCAGCATGTCCCGGTTGGCCGCGTACAGGTGGATCGCCACGCCCGCATGCGCGTCCGGCGCACCGTTGCCGCCCATCGTGTACAGGCCCTCGACGAAATCCGTCGGCGTCTCCGGCATCGGCAGCGGGCTCCAGCGCAGCTGGTTCGGCGATGCCGGCTGCGCGGAGAAATCGCATTGCAGCCGAGGCTGCTGGAACGGCTCGAACTCCCCGTGGGCCACCGCTGGGCGTATCCGGTACAGCCAGCTGCGACGGTTGCTGCCGCGCGGCGCGGTGAAGGCAGTACCGGACAGCTGTTCGGCATACAGGCCGTGGGCCACCTTCTGCGGTGAGTTCTGCCCGACCGGCAGCGCCCCCTGCAGTGCCTCGCTGGCAAACTCGTTGCAAAAACCGCTCTGATAGCCACGCGAAATGATCGTCATCAGGGAAACCTCGAATCTGCCAGCAGTGGAACGATGAAGGTGCCCGGCGACGCTGTCCCGGTTAAGAGGCAAAGTCGTCACCGGACCTTCGTGACCAGAGGATGGTCAGAGTACGCCACGCTTGATCTGGTCGCGCTCGATGCTCTCGAACAGCGCGGTGAAGTTGCCTTCGCCGAAGCCTTCGTTGCCCTTGCGCTGGATGATCTCGAAGAAGATCGGCCCGATGCAGTTCTGCGTGAAGATCTGCAGCAGCTTGCGCTGGTGGGTTTCCGGATCGGCATCGATCAGGATCTTGTTCCTGGCCAGGCGCGGCACGTCTTCACCGTGGTCCGGGATGCGCTGGTCGATCACGTCGAAATACGTTTCCGGCGTGTCCAGGAATTCCACGCCCTGCGCGCGCATGGCTTCCACGGTCTCGTAGATGTTCTCGGTGAAGCAGGCGATGTGCTGGATGCCCTCGCCCTTGTACGCATCCAGGTACTCGTTGATCTGGCTCTTCGGATCGGATGATTCGTTGAGCGGAATGCGCACGATGCCGTCCGGCGCGGTCATCGCCTTGGACACCAGCCCGGTCTTCAGGCCCTTGATGTCGAAGTAGCGGATCTCGCGGAAATTGAACAGGCGCTCGTAGTAATCCGACCACTGCTGCATGTTGCCGAAATACAGGTTGTGGGTCAGGTGGTCGATGAAGGTCAGGCCGAAGCCCTTCGGGTTCTGCTCGGCACCGTCGATGGGCGCATAGTCGCCTTCGTAGATGCTGCCGGCCGCGCCGTAGCGATCCACCAGGTACAGCATGCAATCGCCGATGCCCTTGATGACCGGCGCATCCACGGCCCTGGTGTCCGGCTTGAAATCGATGGCTTCGGCACCGTTGCCCAGCGCGGTCTGGTAGACCTCGGCCCCCGGCTTCTGGAAACGGATGGCGAAGCCGCAGGCACACGGACCGTGCTTTTCGGCGAAGTCGGCTGCGAACGAATCCGGATCTTCGTTGACCAGGAAGTTGACGTCGCCCTGGCGATAGACGGTGATCGCACGCGTGCGGTGCTTGAGCACGGCAGTGAAGCCCATGCTGCGGAAGTAGTCGTGCAGTTCCCGGCCGCGGCCTGCCGGAGCGGCGAATTCAACGAACTCGAACCCGTCGATACCCATCGGGTTCTCGAAGGTTGTCACCTGCATGCCGGGATTGGGATGCGAGGCGGTCTGGACAGTGGTATTCATGGCGAAGGCTCCAAAGCGATTCCGCAGGTGACAAAGCAGGTGCGGGCGACGGGCAGACCCGCGAGAATGCGGAGTCTTGAATGACCTTTTATAGTTACAGCTGAAACCACCAGCAAGGTGCACCGCAACATGAGCTCACCCGATCCCGTTTCCACCAGCGTGCGCGCATCGCACGTGCTGCTCGACCTGGAACAGTTCCTGCCCTACCGGCTGAGCGTGCTCTCCAACCGCGTCAGTGGCAACATCGCCAAGCTCTATGGCGACCGCTACGGACTGGCGATTCCGGAATGGCGGGTGATCACCATCCTGGCCCTCTACCCGGGATCTTCCGCCAGCGAAGTTTCCGAACGCACCGCGATGGACAAGGTGGCGGTCAGCCGCGCCGTGGCGCGCCTGCTGGAACGCGGCTACATCAAGCGCGAAACCCATGGCGACGACCGTCGCCGTTCGGTGCTGGCCCTGTCGGCGGCCGGCTTCGAGGTCTACGAGACCATTGCGCCGATGGTGATCGAAGTCACCCGCCGGCTGATGTCCGTGCTCAGCGAAGAAGAAGAACAACTGCTCGAAAAGCTGATCCTGCGCCTGGCCGGCGACGGCCTGCAGCGAATGGCCGAAGGCACCTGACAGTAAAAGGGGGACGGAGGCGGTTAATTGCAATTAACTGCCTCCGTCCCCCTTTTTTCAGCGGAGGTGTTTGCGACGGGCGTAGATCCATGGGCCGGCCAGGGCGCCGATGGCACCGGCCGCCAATCCCAGCGATGCGGCCACCGTCGCCGCCTCCATCACCCCCGGCAGGGTCAGCGCGGCGGTCAGCAGCAGCAGCGTCGGCAGGCCCACGAACGCCGCCAGGAAACAGCCCCAGCGCGGCGCCCAGGTACGCAGCTGCAGCAGGCTGACAGGCAGCCAGTCTTCGCCACTGGCCATTTCGGCAACCTTCTTCGCCACCCTGGCCAGGTCCACTTCCGGCAACAACCGGCCCGGGCGCGCGTCAGCCAACGCCTGCTCCACCTGCTCCACCGGCGGATAACCGGAAGGCCATGCCTGCGGCGCGGCCACACCATAAGCGGTCAGCAGCGGCACGCTCAGCCACGGTGCCGCAAGTGCGCGCAGCTGCCTGCGCCCGTGCACGCACCAGACCTGGGATTGCCCGTGCACCGTCACCTGGTACAGCGTCAGCGCCTCGGCCGCGGGGTAGTCCAGTACGGTCACGCGCGCCGCCAGCGTCGCGCAGTCCATGGACCGCAGGAACCCGGCACGGCTGCGTCCCGCGTGCATCCACGCCAGGCCCAATGGCCCTATCAGGAACGCCTCGGCAGCCTCCTCGGCACCATGGCGGGCGCGATCGTCGCTGGCCAGAAACCACGCCAACGAACGCGGTTCGGCCACATCGTCCCGGCTCCAGCGCCCGCTGTCGCCCAGCACATGCGCCAACGGCAGCCGCGCAGCCGTGGTTTCACCGCGTTCGGCCATCGGCAGGAACGGCAATACCGCCTGCACGAAGGCGCCGATATCCAGTCCGCGTCCGCCCTGCCCCAGCCACTCCATCGGCAACAGCCCGGCCAGCCGCGGATCGCGCGCCAACTGGTCGAAATGCTCCTTCTGCATCACCAGCCTGCGCACCACCGCCGCGAGCACCGCATTGTCCGGCAGCCCCACGACCGGCAGGTGATGGTGCGCCCCGGCACCATCGGCATCCGCCTGGACATGTCCGGCACCGTCACCCGGCACAGCGCCCGCTTCACCACAACCTGCATCATCCAGCAGCGCCTGCCGCGACGGCAGTGTCACGGGCGCAACGACGGGGGCTGAGCCATCGGCGGACAGGGGTTCGGCAAGGGCGTTGGGCATCGAGCGCTCCGGGCAGGTGCCACGAATGAGCGCGGCATGAGGTCCTTGCCGATAACGGCCGCGCGTGGCGGATATTGAATTTCCGGCAACGAAAAACGCCAC
>JAFAFF010000208.1 GCA_023423605.1 Pseudomonadota bacterium | reverse complement strand
TTCCAGAACAGCGTGAAGAAAGAAGTTATTACTTCTTGGCTTCTTCAGCAGCGTCCTTGGCCTGCTCGGCGGTGCCTTCGGCAGCCTTGGCGGCGTCGGCAGCGGCGTCGGCAGCAGCGTCGGTCGCAGCGCCGGCAGCCTGGGCAGCGGCATCAGCCGAAGCGTCAGCAGCGGTAGCAGCGGTGTCGGCGGCCTGCTGGGCAGCGTCGGCGGTCTGCGAACCGGCAGCAGCAGCCTGGTCAGCGGCAGCCTGGGCTTCGGTGGCGGCTTCGTTGGCCGAAGCGGCGGCGTCCTGGGCGGCTTCCTGCTTCGAGCAGGCAGCCAGGGCCAGGGCCAGGGACATAGCAACCAGCAGCTTGTTGATGCTCATTAGGTGAATCCTCGTCGTTAGATTAGGCAACGCGCAGTTGCGCGCCGCCAACATGATGACAAGCCACGATAGGCTGTCAAGCGATCCCGCATTCAGTTTTGCGAAACGGGAGTTAAACCCAGTCAAATCAATTCGATGGCGATGGCTGTCGCTTCGCCGCCGCCAATGCACAACGTTGCGATGCCGCGCGTGCCGCCGCGGCTGCGCAAGGCATGTACCAGCGTCACCACCAGCCGGGCACCGGATGCGCCGATCGGATGGCCCAGTGCGCAGGCGCCGCCATTGACGTTCAGGCGGTCATGCGGAATGCCCAGTTCGCGCATCGGCGCCATCGCCACCACGGCGAAGGCTTCGTTGACCTCGAACAGATCGATCATATCCAGATCCCAGCCGGTTTTCGCCAGCAGTGCATTGATCGCGCCGATGGGAGCGGTGGTGAACCATTCCGGTTCCTGCGAGTGGGTGGCGTGGCCAACGATGCGCGCCAGCGGCTGCAGGCCGCGCGCCCTGGCGTCGTCCTCGGCCAGCAGCAGGACGGCCGCGGCGCCGTCGGAAATGCTGGACGAACTGGCGGCGGTCACGCTGCCATCCTTCCTGAAGGCCGGGCGCAGGGTGGGAATCTTCGCGATGTCCGCGCGGCCGGGCTGTTCGTCGGTGGACACGTCGATCTCGCCCTTGCGGGTGGCCACCTTGACCGCGACGATCTCCTCGGCAAACGCGCCGTTGGCCTGCGCGGCCTGGGCACGCGTCACCGATTCGATCGCATAGGCATCCTGCTCTTCGCGGCTGAACTGGTACTTGTCCACCGCGCATTCGGCGAACTCGCCCATGGCCTTGCCGTCATAGGCATTGACCAGGCCATCGTGGGCCATGTGGTCCACGGCCTGGAAATTGCCGAAACGGTTGCCGGTGCGCGAATTGGGCAGCATGTGCGGCGCGTTGGACATCGATTCCATGCCGCCGGCCACCACGATGCTGGCCGAACCGGCCTTGATCAGATCGTGGCCGAGCATGATGGCTTTCATGCCCGAACCGCAGACCTTGTTGAGGGTGGTGGCGCCGGTGGACAGGGGCAGGCCGGCGGCGATGGCAGCCTGGCGGGCGGGGGCCTGGCCGAGGTTCGCCGGCAGCACGCAGCCCATGATGACTTCGGAAACGTCGCTGGCCGGCACGCCGGACTGTTGCAGCGCGGCGGCGATGGCGGCCGCGCCCAGGGTCGGGGTGGGCACGCCGTTGAACTGGCCGAGGAAGGAGCCGATGGCAGTGCGCTTGGCGGCGGCGATGACGATGTTGGACATGGCAATCTCGTTGTTGCGTGAGCAAATTCGGAAAAGGAGACGCAAGGCGTTGGAAGGTGCCGCGAATCCCGGCAGACTGCGTGGGGGACGCCCAGTATAGGGGGTCGTCGATGGCCGCCGGTGGCACGCGGGGTGGCGCGACGGCGCGATGGGGCGTGACAGCGGGATTTGATGGACGGGGACTCAGGATGAAACAGGCATCTGCGATGAAGTCGGCGCTGGCAACGGCGCTTGCCCTGGCCGTGACGGCGTGTGGCGGCGGTGGCGGGGGCGGCAACGTACGGGTGGACCCGCCCGCTCCACCGCCGACGGCGCCACCACCGACCACGCCGCCCACGCCGCCGCCGGAACCGGTCAGGCCGGCGCAGCCGACGCTGCAGGGACACCTCACGGCCATCAATGCGCTCGCTACCGGCCTGACCGGGCAGGGCGTGCGCATCGGCATCGTGGATTCCGGCATAAACCGCAGTCATCCGGCGCTGGCCGGCCGGGTCGCAGGCAGCTACACCTATGTGGACCCGCGCGTGAACGACCTTGGCCGTGACGACGTGGTAGGGCATGGCACCACCGTGGCCATGCTGGCTGCCGGCGGCAGCTACGCGGGCAACCAGGTCGGCGTTGCGCCTGGCGCGCAGCTGGTATCGGCGCGCATCATCGCCGACACGCGGCCCAGCGACGATGGCTCGGGGAACGGCAACCAGGTGGACGGTCCGCTGGGCCTGGCCCCCGTGCATCGCGACCTGGTGGATGCCGGGGTGCGCATCATGAACAATTCCTGGGGCGGATTGTACTGGACCAACCCGGCCGCCACCGCGCAGATCGCCGCGGAGTACCGGCCGTTCATCCTCGGCAACGATGGGCTGGTGGTTTTCGCCACCGGCAACGATGGCAGGAGCACGCCATCGAACATGGCCGCGCTGCCCAGCCGTCCAGGTCCCGGCGGTACGCTGCCGGCCGCCGACCTGGCACGGGGCTGGCTGGCGGTGACGGCGGTGGACACGGTGCAGCCCACGCGGCTGGCGGACTATGCCAACGCTTGTGGTGAAGCGGCCGCCTATTGCCTGGCCGCTCCCGGCACGGCGGTGTATCCGGATCCGCAGGCCACCACCGCTGCGGCGTCGTTCTATTACGGCTGGGGCACCTCGTATGCGGCGCCGCTGGTATCCGGTGCAGCGGCGCTGGTCTGGGAGCGTTTTCCCTATTTCAGCAACGATCTGGTGCGGCAGACGCTGCTGGGCACCGCGACCGATATCGGTGCGGCCGGCGTGGACCCGGTGTTCGGCTACGGGCTGCTGAACGTCGGCAAGGCCGTCAACGGGCCGGCGCGCTTCGACTGGGGTGATGCCACCGTGACCATCAACCAGCTCGGGCTGGATTCGATCTGGCGCAACGACATCAGTGGCGCCGGAGGGCTGGTCAAGCGTGGCGCCGCGGCGCTGAACCTGGCCGGTCGCAATACCTACACCGGCAGCACACGCATCGAACAGGGCACGCTGGCCCTGCGTGGAGGAGCCTCGCTGGCCTCCGATGTCCTCATTGCCGCACAGGCTGGCGGTGCCAGCCGTGCGGGGCTGCAGTTCATGACCGGTAGCAGCCGGGTGGCCGGCGATGTCGACAACGGTGCCAGCGTGATCCTGACCAGTGCGAACGCCGATGCGACCATCGATGGCGACTATCTGCAGCGCGAAGGTGCGCAGATGATGATCGCGCTCGGCGTCAATGCGCTGAAGGTGACCGGCACGGCGACGCTACAGGGGGGCGGCGTGCTGGTCAACGGTGCCATCGCCGGCTATGTGCCGGCCAACGGCAGCCGGCAGGCGCTCATCCACGCGCAGGGTGGGCTCAGCGGCGGTTTCAGCACGGCCGCGATCGGCCAGAACGGGGTCAGCCTGCTGGAAACGAGCTATGGATATGACAGCAACACTGCATGGCTGGAGCTCACCCGCCTCAGTGTCACCGCCGTAGCCAGCGCGGCCTCGTTCGATGCGCAGGCACGCGGCGCCGCGCAGCGGGTGGAGCAGGCGTTCGAGGTGCTCGACGCGGATGCATCGCTGCAGGCGACAGCGTTCGCCAGCGCGGCGGCGCAACTGCAGCAGGCGGGGGGAGGCATCGCGGGCCTCGGTGCCAGTCTGGACAGCCTGTCCGGCAAGGCGCATGGGCAGGCGATGCAGGCGACCTTCGACAGCATCGACATGAGCCGGCGTGCGGTCGCTTCCCGGTTTGGCCAGCTGCAGGCCGCGCCGTCGCTGCGTGGCGCGTGGCAAGGCACGCTGGGCGAAGCCGGACAGGGCGGATTTGCCGGCAACGCAACGCAGGCCCATGGCTGGATGGTCGGCCAGGAGCATGCGCTGGCGGGCAACGGTGTCGTCGGCCTGGCGATCGGTGAGGTGAGCAGCCTGGCGGGCAGCGGCAGCCTTGACGGCCGCACGCGTGATCGCCAGGCGCAGGGCCAGCTGTACGCCGGATGGAGCAGCGGCCGCGGATATGCACTGGCCCAGCTGGGCGCAGGACATTTCCAGCGTGAGGTGGACCGGCAGTTGTTGCTGGGCGACAGCGCGTTCAGCGCCGGCGCACGCTACGGCGGACGCTTCGGCAGCGCGAGCATTGAATCCGGCGTCCGCCTGGGAGGCCTGCGGGCCGCGTTGACACCGTATCTGGGCGCCAGCCATGTGCAGGTGCGTTCGGATGGCTTCGCCGAGCAGGGCGGGCTGGGGTTCGGCCTGCGTTCGCAGGAAACCGACGCACGTCGCAGCCTGGCGATCGCCGGCCTGCGCGGCGAGCGGCAGTGGCGCGCCTTGACCATACGCGGCTATGCCGAATGGCAGCAGGAACTGGCGCGCGATGGATTCTCCGCACAGGCCAGTTTCACCGGAATCGATGCCTGGGCGCCGATGATCGGTGGCGCCTTGCCGCGCTCGTCCGGGCTGGCCGGAGTGGCCCTGGAAGCATGGTTGGGCCGCAATGGACGGCTGTCGTTCGGCTATGACCAGCGTTTCGGCGATGGCCTGGATGTTTCGCAGGCGGCATTGCGCTACAGCGCGGGGTTCTGAGACGGCGGCCGCCGAAAAACGTTGCCGGGCAGAACCCGGCACGACCACCGGATGTGGATTGCGGGCCACGGGGCCCGCCAGCGAAGACCGGGGGCGCTCAGCTTGCGCGCAGGTCGCCCAGGCGCGGCGTGCTGCGGCCCATCGGCAGTTTCAGCCGGCCGATCGCCTCGATGCGCGCTTCGGCGATGCGATCCGCGGCGCGTTGCGGGGCGATGTTTTCCTGCTGTGACAGCGCGAAGATCCGCCCGAGGTTGTGATAGATGCTTCGGATCAGGCGCATGGCGCGTTCGCGGTTGTAACCGTCGATTTCCAGCGAAACGTTCATCACGCCGCCGGCGTTCACCGCATAGTCC
>JAFAFF010000186.1 GCA_023423605.1 Pseudomonadota bacterium | reverse complement strand
TCTTCTGGAACCGGGTAAAGTGCCCGCGTTCACAGCGTGCAGGAGCACTCCCATGAAAGGCGACGCCAAAGTCATCCAGTACCTCAACAAGGTGCTGTACAACGAGCTGACCGCGATCAACCAGTATTTCCTGCATGCCAAGATGTTCAAGAACTGGGGCATCAAGGAACTGGCCGAGCACGAGTACAAGGAATCGATCGATGAGATGAAGCATGCCGACATGCTGTCCGATCGCATCCTGTTCCTTGAGGGCCTGCCGAACTTCCAGGCGCTGGGCAAGCTGCGCATCGGCGAGAACCCGACCGAGATGCTGCGTTGCGATCTGGCGCTGGAGCGCGAAAGCGTCGAAGTGCTGCGCGAGGCAGTGGCATACGCGGATTCCATCAGCGACTACGTCAGCCGACAGCTGTTCGTGAAGATCCTCGATTCGGAAGAAGAGCATATCGACTGGCTGGAAACCCAGCTGGACCTGATCGAACGCATCGGTGAGCCGAAGTATCTGTTGAGCAAGCTGGAAGATTGAGGGCAAGGCCGGTCGTCGGTCGGCCTGGGCCATCCCCGGCGCCGTGCCAGCGTCTCTAGCGGGCGCTGGAAGGGCGCCATTCCGACAGCGCGATGCGCGCGCGTGCGAATTCGGCCACCAACCGCGACGCGGCTGCGGTGGGCTGCGACAGCCCACCATTGCGTACATCTGCCTCGATGCGTTGGGCCACCGCCGACAATGCCGTGGCGCCGACGTTGGCGCTCGAGGATTTCAGCACGTGGGCCAGCGAACGCAGGGATTGCGGGTCCTCTTCACGTGCCGCGTCCTGCAACTGCTGCACCAGCGCGGGCGTGTCCTGCAGGAACGCATCGATGATGGCCTGCGTGCTGGCGCCGATGATGTCGTGCAGCTCATCCAGCACGTCCGGGTCCAGCACCATCGGTGACCGCGGCTGATCTTGCGGCGATGCCGTGCCGGGCGGTGGCGTAGCGGTCCGGTCACCGGTGTCGACGCGTTCGGTCCATTTCCGCAGCAGCCCGTGCAGGACATTGATGTCCACCGGTTTTGCCAGGTAATCGTCCATGCCGGCCTGCAGGCAGCGTTCGCGGTCGCCGGCCATGACATTGGCGGTCATCGCGATGATCGGCAGGCGCGGCAGGCCCTGTTTCTCTTCATGCACGCGCCAGCGCGCGGTGGCGGCGTAGCCGTCCAGTACCGGCATCTGGCAGTCCATCAGCACCAGGTCCACATCCATGTCGGCCGCATGCAGCACCTGCAATGCCTGCTCGCCGTCCTGCACGCCGCGCACCCAGCAGCCGAGCACCTGCAGCAGATGCTGCGCGACCTTCATGTTGACGTTGTTGTCCTCCACCAGCAGCACCCGTGGTGGCGACCGCAGCGGCGGCAACGGCAGGGCCGCCGGACCGCCTTCGGGCGGTGGCACGGCCAGCAGCGGTGCCGGGCGCGCGGATGATGGCGGACCCGGACGCAACAGCGCGTGCAGTTCGCCATCGTTGGCCAGGTCGTCACGCCAGTGCTGGCTGGTCGTCGATGCCGCATCGCCGAGGTGCAGCCACAGTACCTGCGGCGCGTCCCCGCCACAGTCGGCCAGCGCCCGCTGCAGCGCGCCGGGACCACTGCGCAGCAGCCCCCCATCGATCACCAGCCACGCCGGTACGGTACTGGCCGGTGCGCGCAGCGCATCCAGCACCATGGCCAGCGTGGCTGCCTGGCGCACCTGCAGCCCGTGCTGTCCGGCAACCCGTTGCACGCGCTGCTGCAGGAGGACATCGCCGGTGAACAGCAACAAGGCCCGCGCGCCTGCTCCATGGTGGTCGGCGAGGTCGCCGGCGGCTTTCAGCAAGGGAATCTCGAACCAGAACGTCGCGCCCTGGCCGGGCGTGGAGTGCACGCCGATGCGCCCGCCCATCAGGTCGACGATGCGTTGGCAGATCGCCAGACCCAGCCCGGTGCCGCCGTAAAGACGGGTGGTGGAAGCATCGGCCTGGGTGAACGACTGGAACAGCCGCGATTGCTGTGCCGGCTCGATGCCGATGCCGGTGTCCACCACTTCAAAGCGCAGTTCATGGCGGTTGTGGGCTTCCCCCAGCCGCTGCACGCGCAGCGTGACACGGCCGCGCGCGGTGAACTTGATCGCGTTGGCCAGCAGGTTGCCCAGCACCTGCCGCAGCCGCACCGGATCGCCGCGCACGGACAGGCGCACGGCCGGATCCAGTTCCAGCGCCAGCCGCACGCCCTTGGCTTCGGCGGCGCGCTGCATCAGCTGCACCATGCCTTCCAGCAGCTCGCGCAGGTTGAAGGTGGTGGTTTCCAGCTCCAGCGCATTCGCTTCCAGGCGCGAATGATCCAGGATGTCATCGACGATACGCAGCAGTTGCCGCGAGCTGGTGAGCGCGGTCGCCAGCATCTGCCGCTGGTCCGCTTCCAGGCGTCCCCGTCCGATCAGGTCGAGCATGGGAATGATGCCGTTGAGCGGCGTGCGGATTTCGTGGCTCATCGTCGCCAGGAACTCGCCCTTGGCCAGCACGGCGGCTTCGGCGGCCTGCTTGGCCTGCAGCAGCTGCTGTTTCAGCTGGCCCTGCTGGTCGTGTCGCTGCTGCAGCTGGTCGCGTTCATCCTGCAGTTGCCGCAGGCGCCGTTCCAGGTCGTCCGCCTGCGCCTGCTGGCGGCCCAGTGCATGTCCCTCTGCCAACAGCAGGATGGCGGCCAGCACCGCTGCGGCCAGCGCCGCCCAGGCCATCCCGTGGCCCGGCTGCCAGACCGAAGCCAGGATGAAGCCGGCGCTGGCCAGGATCGCCAGCACTGCCGGCAGGTATCGCCGTCCGCCCCGTCCCTGGGCCGGCATGTCAAAGCACCGCGTTGAGGAAGTCGAAATCCAGGTCGCTGCCTGCCGACTGCACCATGTTGCCCTGGATGAAATCCACGCCGCCCAGCCACATCGCGGCGGCCGCCTGGGGATCCTCGATCTGCTGGCCGATGATCTGCACGTTGGCGCGGTGTGCTGCTTCAATGGCCGTGCGCAGTTCGTCGCGGTTCTGCGGGTTGGCATGGCTGCTGGAGAACCGTGCCGCCATGCGCACGAACGACAGCGGCAGCTGGCTCAGCAGTGCATTGGCTTCCGTGCCGGGCTCGAACTGGCTCAGGCAGAAGCGCACGCCCGCCGCGCCGGCACGGCGGCAGAACTGCTGCAGGGTGACGGTATGGATGAGGGCATCGGGCAGGCGGACATCGATCACCAGCGCATGGCCGTCCAGCTGGCGCTGCTGCAGCGATTCCAGCAACCAGTCGGCGAAGGCATCGCGGGCCAGCGTGCGCAGCGACTGTGACACGAACAGGTGCAGGGCCGGGGTTGCATGGCGGTAGTGGTCGAGCAGGCCCAGTGCGTGATCGATGACCTGCTGGTCCAGGTCGGCGATGCGGCCAGCGGATTCGGCAGCCGGGATCACCTGGCCGGCAGTGAGCACGCTGCCATCGGAGCGGCGCAGCCGCAGCAGCACCTGGTACTGTGCATTGCCGCCACCGGCCACCGCGACGATCGGCTGGTAGGCCAGCTCCAGCTGCCCATCCAGCATCGCCAGGTGTTCATCGCTCGCGGCTTCTTCGTGGGGTACGTAGCCGGCCACGCCGGCGCTCAGCAGGCGTGCCTGCAGGGTGGTGCGCTCGATGGCCTCCAGGGCGCTGCCGGCATCGGCGAAGCCCGGCGACAGCGCCGCGAAACCGATGACGCCGCGCAGGTGTACCGATTCATCATCGCGGATCACGAACGCGCGCGCTGAAAGCTGTTCGCGCAACGACTGCGCGGCTGCGTCCAGCTGGGTCTCGTCGGCGCCGCGTGCAAGCACCAGGAAGCTGTTGTCGTTCAGGCGCGCCAGCAGCCAGGGTTGCGCCGCTTCGGCCAGCCGTTGCCCGGCCTGCACCATCAGGCGTTCGAAGGCAGCATAGCCAT
>JAFAFF010000172.1 GCA_023423605.1 Pseudomonadota bacterium | reverse complement strand
GCCTTCTTGCACTCCATCATGCCGGCGCCGGTGCGCTCGCGCAGTTCCTTGACCAGGGAAGCAGTGATTTCCATGGGATTACCTCACGAAAGAAAGGGGTTGGGCCGGCATGGTGGCCGGCCCGTGTGACATGGCCCTGTCAGCCGCCCGGGGCGGCATGCAGGGGAGGTGGGCGCGCAGGGCGCCCACCGCAGCCTGGATCAGGCCTGGGCTTCGCCGGCCTTGTCGGCAGCAGCCTTCTTGGCCGGAGCGCGGCGGGCCGGCTTGGCGTCATCGGCGGCCGGGGCTTCGGCGAACTCTTCCTCGCGCACGGTGGCGGCGTGCGGAGCGGCAGCCTTGCCTTCCAGCACGGCGTCGGCGGCGGCACGGGCGTACAGCTGCACGGCGCGGATGGCGTCGTCGTTGCCCGGGATCGCGTAATCGACCAGTTCCGGGTTGTAGTTGGTGTCCACCACCGCGATCACCGGGATGCCGAGCTTCTTGGCTTCCTTGATGGCGATGTCTTCGTGGCCGATGTCGATGACGAAGATCGCGTCGGGCAGGCGGTTCATGTCCTTGATGCCGCCCAGCGAGGCTTCCAGCTTGTCGCGCTCACGGCGCAGGCCCAGCACTTCGTGCTTGACCAGCTTGTCGAAGGTGCCGTCGGTTTCACCGGCTTCCAGTTCCTTCAGGCGGGCGACCGACTGCTTCACGGTACGGAAGTTGGTCAGGGTGCCGCCCAGCCAGCGCTGGTTCATGAACGGCATGCCGCAACGCTCGGCTTCCTCGCGGATGGATTCGCGGGCGCTGCGCTTGGTGCCCAGGAACAGGATGGTGCCGCGCTTCTGGGCCACCGACGAGATGAAGTTCATCGCATCGTTGAACAGCGGGACGGTCTTTTCCAGGTTGATGATGTGGATCTTGCCGCGGGCGCCGAAGATGTACGGAGCCATCTTGGGGTTCCAGTAGCGGGTCTGGTGGCCGAAATGGACGCCGGCTTCCAGCATCTGGCGCATGGTGATCTGGGGCATTGCACTACTCCTGTGGTGGAACCGGCGTGCTCCGTTGCCCCTGAAGGGCGCCCGCGGGAAGTGTGCGGGACGGCGCGGGCGCGCTTGATGGTTCCGGGGTTGGGCTTCCCCATCGTCTCCGTGGCCGAACCCCCTCAGGGGCACCCCGGCACGGATCGGGACGATGGGTGTGGATTCGCCGGTGACGTCCGGCGTGGACGATTTCCCGCGCAGGGTGCGGCAGGGAATCCGGTGATTATAGCGGGGCCGGGGCCGCCGGCGCAATCGGCCGGGTGCGCTGCGGGAAGCGATGGCCGAACCGGGGCTGTCGGTGGCCGGTCGACCCGTTCAGCATTGCCGCCGGATCGGCGATAATGGCGGCATGAGCGTGAATCTGAAAACCCCCCAGGAAATCGAGATGATGCGCGAGGCCGGGCGGCTGGCCAGCGAAGTGCTGGACATCGTCACCCCCTTCGTCAAGCCCGGTGTCACCACCGAAGAGCTGGACCGCATCTGCCATGACCACATCGTCAACGTGCAGAAGACCGTGCCGGCCAATGTCGGCTACCGCGGTTTTCCCAAGAGCGTATGCACCTCGGTCAACAACGTCATCTGCCACGGCATTCCCAGCGAGGCCAAGGTCCTCAAGGACGGCGACATCGTCAATATCGACGTCACCGTGATCAAGGACGGCTGGCACGGCGACACCAGCCGCATGTACTACGTCGGCACGCCGTCGGTGATGGCGCGGCGGCTGGTGGAAGCCACCTACGAAGCAATGTGGCGCGGCATCCGCGCGGTGCGCCCGGGCGCCACGCTGGGCGATATCGGCCATGCCATCCAGAGCTACGCCGAAAGCGAGCGCTTCAGCGTGGTGCGCGAATACTGCGGCCATGGCATCGGCAAGGTCTACCACGATGAGCCGCAGGTGGTGCATTACGGCCGTCCGGGCCAGGGCCTGGTGCTGCAGCCCGGCATGACCTTCACCATCGAACCGATGATCAACGAAGGCACCCGCTACAACAAGGTGCTGCCGGATGGCTGGACCGTGGTCACCAAGGACCGCAAGCTGTCGGCGCAGTGGGAGCACATGATCGCGGTCACCGAGACCGGCGTGGACGTGCTGACGCTGTCGCCAGGCGAATCGCAGGTCGCCTGAGCATGCTGCCGGCGGGTTCGTTGCTGGACACGCCGGCGGCGCAGGTCACCGATGCCGACTGGGCCGCGGCCGCGCGCCAGGCGTTGCAGCAGGCCGATGCGCGGCTGCACCGGCGTTTCGACCAGGGTGACAACATCGAGCGCCTGTTGGCGCTGCGCGCGCGCGCGGCCGATCATCTGATCCGCCTGGCCTGGCAGCGCTGCGTGCCCGCCGATGGCGGATTGTCGCTGTTCGCCTCGGGCGGCTATGGCCGCGGCGAGCTGTTTCCGCATTCGGATATCGACGTGCTGGTACTGGGCGAACCGGAGCGGCAGCACCAGCATGAGACGGCCCTTGCCCGTTTCTTCGCGCTGCTGTGGGATTGCGGACTGCCGGTCAGCCATGCCGTGCGTTCGCTGCAGCAGTGCCGGGATGCCGCCGCCGACCAGACGGTGATGACCGCGCTCATCGAAGCGCGCCCGCTGCTGGCCGCGGAAGAGGCACGCCGGGCGCTGCGGCGTGCCGTGGACGACGGCAGCCTGTGGCCGCCACGCGAGTTCTTCCAGGCCAAGCTGGACGAGTTGCGCGCGCGCCACGAACGTTTCGACGACACCGCCGACAACCTGGAGCCGGACCTGAAGGATGGTCCCGGTGGCCTGCGCGACATCAACACGCTGGGCTGGATGGCGCTGCGGGCGTTCGGCGTGCGCGACATGGAGGCGCTGGTCGGCCTGGGTCACCTGGGTGCCGATGAAGCTGCCGCGCTGCAGCGCGAACGTGCGGTGCTGGCGGGCCTGCGCTATGGGCTGCACCTGGTGGCCGGACGGGCGGAGGAGCGCCTGCGTTTCGATTACCAGAAGGCCCTGGCCGCCCGCCTGGGATTCCAGGACGACGCCGAAAGCCTGGGCGTCGAGAAGATGATGCAGGGCTTCTACCGCGCCGCGTCCGTGGTGCGCCGCATAAGCGATCGCCTGCTGCAGCGGTTCGAGGAACAGTTCGATGGCGAGGCCGTTCCGGAACCGCTGACGGTCGGATTCTCGCTGCGCCGTGGTTACCTGGCAGCGAACGACCCGGCGTGGCCCAACGATGATGTCGGTGAAGTATTCGCGCTGTTCGCCAGCTGGGCGAACAATCCGCAGGTGCGTGGGCTGCATTCGCTGACCGCGCGCGCGCTGGCCGAAGCGCTGCCGCAGTTGCCGGACTTCCAGCGTGCCGGTGCCACCGTCCGCCAGCAGTTCCTGGGCCTGCTGCGTGGCCCGCGGGCGGTGGACACGCTTTCGCGCATGGCGCGCGTGGGCGTGTTGGGGCAGTGGATTCCCGCGTTCGCGCAGGTGAGCGGGCGCATGCAGTTCGATCTGTTCCATGTCTACACGGTGGACCAGCATACGCTGATGGTGCTGCGTAACATCGGCAGCTTCGCCAGCAGCCGCGCGGCCGAGCGGTTTTCCATCGCCCACGAGGTATGGCCGCGCCTGCGCCGGCCCGAACTGCTGCTGCTTGCCGGCCTGTTTCACGACATCGCCAAGGGGCGCGGCGGAGATCATTGCGAGCTCGGTGCCGTGGATGCGCGCGTGTTCTGCGAGGCGCTGGAACTCAGTGCCGCCGACACCGGGCTGGTGGCCTGGCTGGTGGAGCAGCATCTGCGCATGTCGGTGACCGCGCAGAAGCAGGACATTTCCGATCCGGGCGTGATCCATCGCTTCGCCAGCCTGGTGGGCAGTCGCGACCGCCTGGACTACCTTTACCTGCTGACCTGCGCGGACATCGCCGGCACCAGCCCGAAATTGTGGAATGCCTGGAAGGACCGGCTGCTGGCCGACCTGTACTTCGCTACCCGGCGTGCGCTGCGCGAAGGCCTGGAGCCTCCGTTGCCCGCCGCCGAACGGGTCGCCGAGGCGCGTGCCTACGTGCGCCAGCTGGTGCGCGAACAGGGCTATGACGATGCCACCATCGACCGCCAGTTCGCGGTGATGCCCGACGAGGGCTTCATCCGCCTGCGACCGGAGCAGCTGGCCTGGCAGGCCGCCGCGCTGGTGCCGGTCAGGCCCGGGCAGACGCTGGTGAAGGTGCGCCCGATCGCACCGGACGATCCGGCACTGGAAGTCTTCGTGCATTCCCCCGATCGCGACGGCCTGTTCGCGGCCATCGTGATGACCCTGGACCGCAAGGGCTATGGCACCCATCGCGCGCGCGTGCTGGATGGGCCGTCGGACACCATTTTCGATACCTTCGAAGTCAATCCCGCCGACAGCTTCGCCGATGGCGATCCCGGACGCCTGGAGGCAGCGCTGCGCGAAGCCCTGGCCGGGGACCTGGCGCGCCTGCGTCCCTCGCGCCGCGCCATTCCACGCCAGCTGCGCCATTTCCGTTTCGCGCCGCGCCTGGAGTTCCGCGATGAAACCGGCGAGGGCAACGGCACCCGCTTCAGCCTGGTGGCGCCTGATCGCCCGGGCCTGCTTGCCGATGTCGCCTCGGTGCTGCGCAACCAGCGCCTGCGCGTGCATGATGCGCGCATCGCCACGTTCGGCGAGCGCGCCGAAGACACCTTCGTGATCAGCGATGAGCACGACCTCCCCCTGGATGAAACTGCCAGGCAGCAGCTGCAGGATGCGATGCTCGCTTGCCTGGACCCCGAACGAAATGCCGGAGATACCCCCTGATGGCCACCAAGCCGAGCAAGAAGACCACCCCTGCCGCCGCGAAGAACAGCCCTGCTGCGAAGAAGGGCGCCGTGGGCAGGACCGTGGCCGCCGAACGCGCGCCGCAGGCGGCCGCCGGCAAGGTTGCAGTGAAGAAGACGGCCGTGAAGAAGGCCGCAGTGAAGAAGACGGCGGCGAAGAAGGCCTCGGTGGAAAACGTGCGTGCCGAGACGATCGCGCGCAGGTCGCTGCGCCGACCACCGGCACCGGGCGTGGAAGAACTGAAGTTCGGCATCGAAAGCGCGTTCGAGCGCCGTGCCATGCTCACCCCGCACGAGCTGGAAGGCTCGACCCGTCCACTGGTCAACCGGGTCATCGATGGCCTGGAAAGCGGTGAGTTCCGCGTCGCCGAGCCGGATGGACACGGTGGCTGGAAGGTCAACGAGTGGCTGAAGAAGGCCGTGCTGCTGTATTTCCGCGTGCATGACATGGCGGTGGTGGATGCGCGTCCGGCACCGTTCTGGGACAAGGTGGAATCGCGTTTCGCCGGGTACGACGAAGCGCGGTTCCGTCGTGGTGGCGTGCGCGTGGTGCCGGGTGCGATCGCTCGCCGCGGCACGTATTTCGGCAAGGACGTGGTGCTGATGCCCAGCTTCACCAACATCGGTGCCTACGTCGGCGAAGGCACCATGGTCGACACCTGGGCCACGGTCGGCTCATGCGCGCAGATCGGCCAGCATTGCCACCTGTCCGGCGGCGCCGGCATCGGCGGCGTGCTGGAACCACTGCAGGCCAGCCCCACCATCATCGAGGACCACTGTTTCATCGGTGCGCGTTCGGAAGTGGTGGAAGGCGTGGTGGTCGGCCACCACAGCGTGATCGGCATGGGGGTATTCCTCAGCCAGAGCACCCGCATCTACAACCGTGCCACCGGCGAGGTCACTTACGGCTACATCCCGCCGTACAGCGTGGTGGTGTCCGGCTCGCTGCCGGCCAAGGACGGCACCCATTCGCTGTACTGCGCGGTGATCGTCAAGCAGGTGGATGCGAAGACGCGCAGCAAGACCAGCGTCAACGACCTGCTGCGCGGTCTGGCCGACTGACGATGGCTGCGCCGGAAGACCTGGCGCAGTCTGCGATCTACCAGCATCCGTCCGGCCATGTGGCCGGCCGGTTGCTGCCGCACCTGCTGCACGCCCGCTGCTGGACACGCCTGCGCCGGGCGCTGTCCAGGCGCTGGCCGATGCCGGCGCTGGTCAGTGATGTACGCGATGTGGTCTACCTGAACTGGTGGATCGATGTGCGGCACGCACCGCTGCCGCCGCCTGGCCATCACTACGTGACCCATGCGGGGCGCACGCCCTACACCATCCTCAGCTACCGCCACGGCAACTTCGGTCCACGTGCCGCCGGGCCGTTGCGCGCGCTGATGCCCTCACCACTGCAGAGCAACTGGCGCTGGTACCTGCGCCGCGACGACGACCCGGACGGCACGCCGGTGGTGCTGTTCGACCGCAACGTGATGGACCAGCTGGCGTTCGTGGCCGGCGCACGCGCCTTCAGCGATGCCATGCAGCCACACCTGTCCGCGCGCTTCGTGCATGAGGTGCGAGCCGATGGCGGCGGACGCACCTGCATCGACGGCGGGCAGGGCAGCGCGCCGTCATTGACCGTGCAGTGGACCGCCGATGCCGACTGGCACGTCCATGACTGGCTGCCGGCCTTCGCTGGGCAGGCCGCGCTGCTGCGCCTGCTCACCTGCCAGGACCAGGCCATCGCGCGGACCTGCGATGGGCGCTGGGCGGCCACGCGCATCGACCTGCCGGTGGATGTGGCCACGCTGCAGCCGCTGCGCCTGACTGGTGCGCTGGACTGCCCGCGCCTGCAGGCGCTGGGTGCCACGGCCAGCCAGGCACTGGCATTCCGCCTGCCAGGGGTTGCGTTCCGGGTCGTGTCCGAACGCCTGTTGTGAGATTCTGGCGCTCTGTTTTCCTGCATTGCATAGGGTCATGAGCACCACCGTCCACGGTTTGAAGAACTGCGATACCTGCAAGAAGGCGA
>JAFAFF010000160.1 GCA_023423605.1 Pseudomonadota bacterium | reverse complement strand
TTCGATCTGACCAACCTGATCGAAACGCCGCACACCGGGCAGCCGACGGCCTGAACGCATGGACCTGAAAAGTGGCTACCCCTGGTGGGCGGTCCGCAATGGCCTGATCCAGGCGTTCCCGCCCTTGACCCACGATCTGCACTGCGATGTGCTGGTGGCCGGCGGCGGCATCACCGGGGCGCTGATTGCCGACGAGCTGTCCGCACACGGCCACGAGGTGGCCCTCATCGAACAGCGCGACATCGGCTGGGGCAGTACCGCCGCCAGCACCGCGTTGCTGCAGTATGAAATCGACACCCACCTGCTGGACCTTGCACGTCGCTACGGGGAAGACGACGCCGCACTCGCCTACCGCGCCTGTGCACAGGCGCTGCCGGCGCTGCGGGAGGTCACCACCGGCCTGCGCGGGGTGGATTTCAAGCGGATGGACAGCACCTACCTGGCCAGCCGATGGCGCGATGTGCCCGTGCTGAAGGCCGAAGGCGAGGCGCGTCGCCGCCATGGCCTGGACGCGCGCTGGCTCGACCGCGATGCACTTCGCGAGCGCCTGGGCGTGGAGGCGGGTGGCGCGCTGGTGACCCGCCAGGCCGCGCGCGTGGACCCCTACTGCCTGACCTACCGGCTGCTGGAGCGGGTGAAGCGCCGCGGCGGACATGTCCATGACCGTACCGTCCTGCACACGCTGCAACCTACCGCGCGCGGGGTCACCGCATGCACCGAACAGGGGGTGCGCATACGCTGCCGGCACGTGGTGCTGGCGCAGGGCTATGCCAACCAGGCGTGGCTGGATGAGCCGGTGGCGCGCAATCGCAGCAGCTATGCACTCATTACCGATCCCCTGGAGGCCGACGTGCTGGGGCCGCTTTCCCGCACCATGGTCTGGGAAAGCGCGCGGCCCTACCTGTACCTGCGCAGCACCGGCGAAGGCCGGCTGCTGCTGGGTGGGCTGGATGATTCGGTGGATATCCCGGCGCGCCGCGACCGCCGCGTGGACAGCAAGGCACGCAAGCTGCTGAAGGGCCTGCGGCAGTGGTTTCCGGAGCTGCAACCCACACCCGCATACGCCTGGGCCGGCACGTTCGCCGAAACCGCCGACGGCCTGCCGTTCTTCGGCGCCCACCCGCAGTGGGGGCCCCGTGTGCAGTTCGCCATGGCCTACGGTGGCAACGGCATCACTTATTCGATGATCGGCGCGCAGTTGCTGCGGGCCACCCTCGAACGCCGCCGGCATCCGCTGCAGGCATTGTTCGGGTTCCAACGCCTGGACCGATGAGGACAATACGTAGTCGCGTGCTCTCTACCGCTGCCATCGGATGACAGGCATCATTCAAGCAGCAGCTGCTAGCGTCGGCATGGGGCCCACGCGCCCTGCCCTGTCCTGCTGCTGGAGCGTCCGTGATGATCCGCCCCCTTTTGCTGCTGTGCCTGGCCTGCGCTCCTTCGGTGGCGATGGCGCAGAGCGCGGCCGGAGCCACCGGCCCGCAGTCCGCCAGCGGCCTGAATCTTGCCGTGCCGCAGAAGCCGCTGAGCTATCTCAACGACCCCACCCTGCAGCAGGATGCGCCGGGCACGTATTACGGCGATAAATCCGGGCCACGCCCACGCCCGTCCACCGATGACGGCCCCGGCACCTACATCACCGACGACAAGCTGAATGTTTCCGGCAGCGTCAGCACCGGCATCGGCTATTCCAAGGGCTACGGCAACAGCCACTACAACGCCGCCACGTTGAACCTCAACAAGAACTACACCACCGACGAGGGCAAGACGCGCGGCGTGAACGTCAACATTCACGTCAGCGAAGGCAAGGGCCCCGGCTTCCTCGGCCCCTGGGACGGCCCTTATGGTGGCTTCGGGCCCGGACCCGGCTACTGGAACTACCCACCGCCCGCAGGGTGGTAGAACCACCTGGTGGATGAGGCAACCTGGTGTGTCAGGCGACCTGATGGGTGAGACAGCCTGGTGGGTGACGACCGTTGGTCGTCACCGGATGCCAGGCAGAAAGGCGTGACGACCAACGGTCGTCACCCACCAGACCTGCCTTCATCTGCAACCAGACCCGCATTCAACACCCGACAGGCCTGCCTTCATTGCCCACCAGGCCTGCTTTCTCTCCCCCGAGGACCATCCCGGTCACCCGGTGGATCATCAGGCCAGCGGTTCGTCGGACAGGTAGGTGTAACCGGTCAGTCCCGCTTCCAGCGCGTCGGATAATTCCTGCGCACGCGCCGGCGACAGATCCGCCGCTGCCACGCGCTCGGCGTAGGTGGCCCGCAGTTCGGCCAGGCTGTAGCCCACGTAATCCAGCATCACATCGGTGGTATCGCCGCGCCGCTGCTGGGTGATCGCATGGCCACCGGCCGTGCAACGCACTTCCACCGCATCGGTATCGCCGAACAGGTTGTGGATGTCGCCCAGGATCTCCTGGTAGGCGCCCACCATGAAGAAGCCGATCCGGTAGCTTTCGCCGGCACGCAGCGCATGCAGCGGCAGCGAACTGTCCAGGCTCT
>JAFAFF010000094.1 GCA_023423605.1 Pseudomonadota bacterium | reverse complement strand
GCACATCGCCGTAGGCCATCTTCACGGCGTGGGCGACGCTGCGGTCGCGCACCGAACGGCCGTTGACATAGAGGTACTGCTGGTCGGTACTGGCGCGGGAATAATGCGGCTGCGCTATCCAGCCATGCAGCCGCAGGCCGGCACCGGCGTGGTCCACGCGCACCGCCTGGCCGGCGAAATCCTCGCCCAGCGTCTCGCCCAGGCGCGCATCCGAATACAGATCGCCTGGCTTGTAGCGACGCGAGGCCTTGCCGTTGTGCGATACCCGCAGCTCCACATCCGGCCGCGCCAGTGCGAGCGAACGCAGCCATTCTTCGATATGCCCCAGCTCGGTCCGTTCGGCGCGCAGGAATTTGCGCCGCGCGGGCACGTTGTAGAACAGCTCGCGCACCTCCACGGTGGTGCCCGGTGCATGCGCGCGCGGCATCACCTCGCCCAGCTTGCCGCCCTCGATCTGCAGGGCGGCGCCATGTTCGTCGTGCGGCCGACGCGAGGCCAGGGTGAAGCGGCTGACCGAGGCGATGGATGGCAGCGCTTCGCCACGAAACCCCAGGGTAGCCACCGCCTCCAGATCATCCAGGCTGGCGATCTTGCTGGTGGCGTGGCGGGAAACGGCCAGCGGCAGTTGCTCTGCGGCAATGCCGCTGCCGTTGTCACGGATACGGATCAGGCGCACGCCGCCCTCTTCCAGATCGATGTCCACGCGGGTCGCGCCGGCGTCGATGGCATTTTCGACCAGTTCCTTCACCACCGACGCGGGCCGTTCCACCACCTCACCGGCAGCGATCTGGTTGATCAGGATTTCCGGCAGCGGCTGGATCGGCGCGCTCATGGACAGGTCCCCGCGCAACGCGAATCAATGGCAGGACAGCAGCCGGACAGGCAAAGGAAAGACGTCATCCGATGATGATAGCAGCGCGTGGTGCCGGGCTCTGCGCGGCGCGCGTTACGGTACCTGTAGAGCCGGGCTCTGCCCGGCTGATCTGCCCGGCTCAACGCCGCCGTCGCCCAGCGGGGCAGAGCCCCGCTCTACGTTGTGCCGTGTTGCCGAAAATTCCGCGGGTTACTTGCTGCCGCCGGCCACGGTGCTGGCCGCTTCCATTTCCGCCTGCGCGCGTGCGGCATACAGCGTGCCCGGTGGCGGCTGGCGGGTGAAGAATACATCCACGCCATCAAGTACCGCCGCGGCGATCTTGCGCTGGTAGGCCGGGTCCATCAGCCGACGCTCTTCATCAGGATTGGAAATGAACGCAGTTTCCACCAGCATCGCCGGCATGTCCGACGTGCGCAGCACGGCGAAATTGGCGCGTTCGATGTTCGGCTTGTGGTTGTTGCCGATCCGCTTCAGTCCACCCAGCACGTGGTCGGCCGCGTCCTCGGACGCCTTCATGTAGCCGCTCTGGGCAAGATCCAGCAACACGTTGGCCAGCGTGCCTTCGGTGCGCTGCAGGCTGACACCACCAATCAGGTCGGCGGCGTTTTCCTTGTCCGCCAGCCAGCGCGCACGCTGCGAGGACGCCCCCTTGGTGGACAGCACATACACCGACGAACCACGGGCGGCGCGGTTTTCCGCCGCATCGGCGTGGATGGAAATGAAGATGTCAGCCTTCGCCGCGCGCGCTTTCTGCGCTCGCATCGGCAACGGAATGAACACGTCGCTGTCGCGGGTCAGGTAGGCCTTCAGCCCCGGCGTGGCATTGACCTGGCGGGCGAGCTCGCGACCCACCGCGAGGGTGATGTCCTTCTCGCGCTTGCCGGTGGGACCGACCGCGCCCGGATCCTGGCCGCCGTGGCCAGGATCGATCGCCACCACCAGCGGGCGCATGCCCGTCTTCATGCGCACCCGCGATGCGTCGCTGGGCATGCTCGGGCGTGGCGGAGGCGGTGCGCTTTCAGGCGCCGGTTGTGCCGTCGCCACCGTTGTGCCCGCGGTAGCGGCGTTGCCGATGCGGGTGGGCATGGTGCCGGCGATGGTGGTATTCGGCGGACGCTGTGGCGTGACCTGTCCGGCGAGGATTGCTGCTGGCGAGGATGCCGCCGAACCGCTGCTGGCGGTGGTGCCGGCCGCGGCCACATTCGCCGCCGCGGTGGACGGTGCCGGCGTGGGCGATGCGGGCACCGCCGCGCTCACGCTGGCCTGCTGCTGCACCTGGGCCGTCAGCAGTGCGGTGGCACGCGCGGCATCATCGCGCGTCTGCGCGGCACTGGCAGCGGGCGAAAGCGTGGCGCCGGGAGCAGCAGCAGGCTGCGCGGTGGGCGCCGCCGCGGTGGCCACACTGGACGACGACGCATCGCCCGGCCATTCGATGACCAGCTTTGATTCATTGCCCTGGCGCTGCATCTGCGGCTGGAACGGCGCGACCTTGTCGGCCAGATCGAACACCACCCGGAATGTGCCGGGCACCGGCTGGCCGGTGCGGACAGCCGTCACCACGCCCTGCGCGGGCGGCAGCTTCAGGTTGCGTATGGCGCTGGAATCAGGGAAATCCACCACCAGGCGGTTGGGCGAGGCCAACGAGATGGTCTTGTAGCCGCCGCTGCCCGCCAGGGAGATCTCAGCGCGGGTACCGGTGGCCCCGGCATCCAGGCGCACCTGCTGGATTTCACCGGCCCACGCGGCAGCGCTCGCCAGGGCGAAAGCGGCGGCGGCACAGACGGCAAGGATTCGGGAGCCAGAGCGCATGGCTCAGGATTCAATCACTGCGCTGAACGAATTGCAAACCTTTTCCCTTAATAATCCGTAACTTTCATCATTTATTTACGGTCAATCGACAGGAAGGGCATGCAACTGAGCTGCCGAACGCAGCCGATCCACCCATTCAGCTCCGTTCGTGGTGGTCGGGACCAGCCGCGCCCGCCTTCCCGGGCCATCCATCGCCAGCTCCAGGCGCAGATCGACCGGCGGCAGCGCACCTTCACCACGCTCGGGCCACTCCACCAGCCAGAGCGAGGCGCTGCCTTCGTCCAGCCCCAGGAAATCCAGCTCCGCCGCGCCGCCGATGCGATAGAGGTCCAGATGCCACGCTTCGCTGCCGTCATCCAGCGGATACCGCTCCACCAGCGTGTAGGTCGGACTGCGGATCGGCCCGGTCACGCCCAGCGCGCGCAGCAGCGCACGCGCCGTGGTCGATTTGCCGGCGCCCAGATCGCCCTGCAGCGCCAGCAATGCCTGCGGCGGACGGCTCCCGGCCAGTGCGCGGCCGAGCAGATCGGTGTGGTCGGGATCGGGCAGGTACAGCTCAAGCATGAGGGGATTCCGGATTGCAGAGATGGCGCAGGGGCGCCAGCAGATCGGTGGGAAGCAGGCCGCGCGCTCCTTCGGCAGCTGCCGCATCGCCGGCCAGGCCATGCAGCAGCGCACCACCGGCGGCCGCATCGAACGCATCCAGGCCCTGCGCGCGCAGCGCGGCGATGACGCCGGTCAGCAGGTCGCCCATGCCGCCGACCGCCATGCCCGGGTTGCCCGCGGCGATCACCGCAGCCGGGCGGGAAGGTGCCGCGACGATGCTGCCGGCGCCCTTCAGCACCACCACGCAGCGGAACCGGTCGGCCAGCGCAGTGGCGGCGCCG
Source organism: Pseudomonadota bacterium (assembly GCA_023423605.1). Classification (GTDB taxonomy): domain Bacteria; phylum Pseudomonadota; class Gammaproteobacteria; order Xanthomonadales; family Xanthomonadaceae; genus Stenotrophomonas. The sequence continues at coordinate 1,057 of JAFAFF010000094.1, read as the reverse complement.
AAGCGGTCCTGCTGCACCTCGGCGATGGTGCATGCCAGCAGGCGTGCGGCCTCCCCCGGATGTGGGGTCAGCACGGCAGCCGGCATCGGCCGCGGATCGCGCGCCAGCAGGTTCAGCGCATCGGCATCCACCACCAGTGGATGGTCGCTGTCGCGCACCGCGCGCCACAGTTCCTGCGCCCAGTCGTCCTGTCCCAGCCCGGGACCGATCGCCACCACGTCGGCCCGCTGCAGCAGCAGGCGCAGTGCCGGGCCGTCTTCCACCGCGTGGCACATGGCCTCAGGCAGGCGCGCCAGGGCAGCAACGAGGTGCTCGCCACGGGTGGCGATGCTGGCCAGGCCGGCGCCGGTACGCAGCACCGCATGCGCAGCCAGCAGCACCGCGCCGCCGCTGCCATGGTTGCCGCCGACGCACAGCACGTGACCGGAAGATCCCTTGTGGGCGTTGATGCGACGCGGCGGCAACAGCGCAGGCAGACGGTCCTGCAGCCAGCGTCCGGCCACCGGCTGCACGCCTTTCCGGGCGGCCGCCGGCAATGACAACGGCGCCAGCACCCGCACGCCGGCATGTTCCAGACCATCGCCGGTATGCAGGCCGCGGTGCGCGACGATGAACTGCACCGTCACCGTGGCGCGCACGGCCACGCCCGGCGCACTGCCCCGGTCGGCATCCACGCCGCTGGGCACGTCCAGCGCCAGTACCGGCGCATGCTGCGCGTTGATCGCCTCCACCAGGGCTCGTGCATCGCTACGCGGCGCGCCCTGCAGGCCGAGGCCGAACAGCGCGTCCACCACCACGTCCGCGTCCGGCAACCGTCCATCGAACGGCGCGCAGGCGCCGCCCGCCGACTGCAGCTCGGCCAGCGCACGGACTGCCAGCGCGGTGGCCGGCGGTTTTCCCGGCTGCGCCACCACATGCACCCGGCGACCGGCACGCAGCGCGTGCGCCGCCAGCAGCAGCCCATCGCCGCCGTTGTTGCCGGTGCCCACCACCACGCACAGCACCTGCGCGCGTGGCCAATGCTGCAGCAGGCACTGCCAGCCGGCCAGCCCGGCCG
>JAFAFF010000080.1 GCA_023423605.1 Pseudomonadota bacterium | reverse complement strand
CCGTGCGAAACGGTAGCCACCGGGTTCGACCGCAACGCGCACCGTGCGGCCGCCGAGGATTGCGGTTTCCTGCGCACGGCGCAGGTGCGCGGCGAAACCATCGGCCTGCCGGTGCAGCGCGGCGTCTCCATCGGGCAGGGTCAGCAGCACGACGGTGGTTGCCATGCCAATGATCGCCACCACCAGCATCAGTTCAAGCAGTGAAAAACCGTGCGCGGTCCGCGGAGGCGGACAGGCAGGGCTGCGTGCGGGGGCCGCACCGGACATCATTGCCAGTTGCCGATGTCCGCGTTCTCGCCGTCGCCGCCTTCGCTGCCATCGGCGCCGAAGGAATACACATCCACCGCGCTGCGGCGACCGGGCGTGCGGTACTGGTACGGGTTGCCCCAGGGGTCGGACGGCAGGCGGCGGATGTAGCCGCCCTTGCGATAGCGCTCCGGTCGCGCAAGCCCGGCCGGTGGCTGCAGCAGCGCCTGCAGTCCCTGTTCGGTGCGCGGGTAGGCGAGGTTGTCCAGCCGGTACGCTTCCAGCGCCTGTTCCAGCAGTGATACATCGGCGCGCGCTTTCTCGCTCATCGCACGATCCTGGCTGGGAAGCACATTGATCATCACCACGGTGGCCAGCAGGCCGATGATGACGATCACCACCATCAGTTCGATCAGGGTGAAGCCGGCGGCTGGGCGGGCGGCGGCAAACGGGCGTTTATTCATCGGAGGGTCACCGTGTCGGGAAGAAGGGGCAGCCGGATCAGCCCAGCGCCAGCGAGTTGAATTGCAGAATCGGCAGCAGGATCGACAGCACGACCACGGCGACGACACCGCCGAGGCTGACGATGATGGCCGGCTCCAGAAGGCTGAGCGTGGCGCTGGAGAACGTGTCCAGTTCGCGCTCCAGATAATCGGCGCCGCGTTCCAGCATGGGTCCAAGCCGACCGCTGCTTTCGCCGCTGCCGGCCATGTAGAGCAGGGTGGGCGGGAACACGCCGGCATGTTTCATCGCCGCCGAAAGGCTGCCGCCGCCGTCGAGCGCTACCACCATGCTGCGGGTGGCAGAGCGCAGCGCGAGGTTGCCTACCGTGCGTGCAGTCACCGACAGCCCCTCCAGCAGCGGCAGGCCGCTGGACAACATCACCGCCAGCGTGCGCGCCATGCGCGCTGCATGCAGGTCCCGGATCACCTTGCCGATCAGCGGCAGCCGCAGCAGTGCGCTGTCCACGCGCAGGCGGACGCTTTCGCGGCGCATCAGGCGGACAGATGCGATGACTCCTGCGCTGCCCAGCAGCAGCACCAGCCAGCCCCAGCCCGTGATGGCATCGGACAGCCCGATCACCATGCGGGTCAGCCATGGCAGTTCCCGGCCCATCGAATCGAACTGTTCCACCACCTTTGGCACCACGAATGCCATGAGCGCTATAACCACCACCACGGCAGTCGCCGCCAGCGTGATCGGATAGACCAGCGCTCCGACCAGCTTGCCGCGCAACTGCTGTTGCCGTTCCAGCAGGTCGGCCAGGCTTTCCAGGATGCCGGGCAGCGCACCGGAGCGCTCGCCGGCGGCGACCATGGCGCGGTACAGCGGTGGGAATGCCTTGCCCTGCAGTGCCATCGCATCTGCCAGGCGCAGCCCTTCCAGTACCTGTGCGTGCGTGGCCATGACCACCCGGCGGACGCCGCGCCGCTCGCTCTGCGCGCCGATGGTGCGCAGTGCCTCTTCAAGCGGGATGCCGGCGGCCAGGGTGGACAACTGGCGGGTGAACATGGCCAGTTCACGCGGACCAAAGCGGCCCTGCCGTGACGGGTCGCGACGCTGCGTAGCCGTTTCCAGGCGTACCGGCACCAGTCGGCGCCGTTCGAGCTGTTCGCGTGCTTCGCGCGCGGTGCCGGCACCGATGATGCCGGTGCGGCTGCGGCCCTGGTCGTCAAGCGCGGTGTAATCAAACATCGGCATGCGTGTCGGCCTCCTGGCGTGTGACGCGCAACGCTTCCTCGTGTGTCGTAAGGCCGCTGGCCACGCAGTGCCGGGCCGCGTCCGAGAGACGACCCGAGTTGGCGAAGGCCAGTGCCGCGATCGCGTCCTCGCCGGCATCGGCAGCGATCAGCCGACGCACGTGCTCGTCCACTTCGATTGCTTCATGGATGCCTATGCGACCGGTGTAGCCGGTATGCCCGCACTGGCTGCAGCCGACAGCGTCGAAGTAGCTGCCGATGCCGGCTTCGTGCGGCATCGGCGCGCGCGGCTTGCGGCAGTGCGTGCACAGGCGCCGCAACAGGCGCTGCGCCAGAACCAGGCGCAGGCAGGAAGCGAGCAGGAACGGCTCGATTCCGATGTCGCGCAGGCGGGTTATCGCACCGGCGGCATCATTGGTATGCACGGTGGAAAGTACCAGGTGGCCGGTGAGGCTGGCCTGCACGGCGACTTCGGCGGTTTCGCCGTCGCGGATCTCTCCGACCATCAGCACGTCCGGGTCTTGGCGGAGGATGGCACGCAGGCCCATCGCGAAGCTCATGCCGACGCGGGTGTTGACCTGGGTCTGGCCGATGCCTTCGATTGCGTACTCGACCGGATCCTCGACGGTGAGGATGTTTCGTTCACCGTCGTTGAGTGCGGCCAGCGCAGCGTACAGCGTGGTGGTCTTGCCCGAGCCGGTGGGGCCGGTGACCATGACGATGCCATTCGGGACGCGCAACGCACGACGCAGAGCGGCAAGTGTCGCCGCGTCCATGCCGAGCCGTTCCAGCGACATCGCTTCCTGGTCCTTGTGCAGGATGCGCAGCACCACGCGTTCGCCTCCTCGGGTGGGCAGGGTGGAGACGCGAACGTCCAAGGGGCGCGCGCCCATCGACAGCGAGACGCGACCATCCTGCGGCACGCGCCGTTCGGCGATGTCCAGGCGTGCCATGACCTTTACCCGCGATACCAGCAGCGGTGCGATGCGTGCCGGCAGCTGAGCGGCTTCGCGCATCACTCCGTCGATGCGGAAGCGAACGCGCAAGGCCGATTCGAACGATTCGATATGTACGTCGGAGGCGCCGAGGCGTGCCGCCTCGGCGATGATCCCGTTGATGATGCGGATGATCGGCGCATCGCCCTGGCTTTCCAGCAGGTCGGCGGCGCTGGGGATGTCCTCCAGCAGCGCGTCCAGTCCGCCATGCAGGCCCAGATCGCCGACATTGGCGGCATCGCCCATCGACGCGTCGGCATAGACATCGGATAACTGCCGGTCGAAACCGGCCGGATCCAGCGCCTGCACAAGCAGCGGACGCCCGAGCACGCGACGCGCTTCGACAAGCGCTGCCGTGCCGGCGCCTTCGCGCATCCATACCGTTACCGGCATGGCGGCTGCGGTGGTATCGCCTTCGCCGGGGGCGCCGGCCAGCACTCCGTGGCGCTTGGCAAAGGCGTAGGACAGGGGGGGCGCGGCCGGGTTCATGGCTGCAGCGGCTGCGAAGGTGCTGGCGATGCGGGCGCCGGCAGCGGCAGCACGGTGGCCCCCGCGGGAGGCGGCGATGGCGCGGACGGCGGCGTGCTGCGCAGATAGTCGCGGACCACGGCATCCAGTTCCGTCAGTGCGGAGGGATCGCCGTGCAGCGGGCTGTTGCGCAGGTAATCATAGCGCGCGCCGGTCAGGCGCTGCGCGGCAGCGGAGTCGCGGATGATGGTCGGGCGCAGGAATACCATCAGGTTGGTCTTGCTGCGGCTGCGCGAGGTACTGCGGAAGAGCGCGCCCAGTACCGGGATGTCGCCCAGCAGGGGGATCTTCTCGCTGCGCGATTCGTCGCTGTGGTCGAGCAGGCCGCCGAGTGCCACGATGGCACCGTCATCGACCACCACGTTGGTCTGGATTTCGCGCTTGTTGAGCACCAGCTCGTCGCTGCGGGTGCTGACGGTACCGTTCACCGAGGACACTTCCTGCTTGATCGCCAGGGTGACGCCGCCGCCGCTGTTGATCTGTGGGCGCACGGTGAGCTGGATGCCCACGTCTTCGCGGTCGATGGTGCGGAACGGGTTCTCGTTGTTCGACCCCAGCGCCTCGCCGGTAGTTACCGGCACCTCCTGGCCGACCAGGATGCGTGCTTCCTCGTTGTCCAGGGTCAGCACCGACGGAGTGGACAGCAGGCTGGAGCCGGTATCGTTCTTCACCGCATTGATGATGACCCCGAACAGGCGGTCATCGCGCTGATGCGCCAGCCCGATCAATCCACCACTGAGGCCCAGCAGCGCCTGTGCCGCGGCCTGCTGCGCGGCTTCGCCGATGCTGCCGCCTTCGACGTCGCCACGCGTGGCCAATGCACCGCCGGCGAGGGATGCGATGCCTGGTCCACCGTTGGAGAACTGGGTAAGACCGATCGGTATGGTGCCGTCCTTGCCGGCCAGCAGCAGCTGGGTACCCAGTTTGCGCGCGGCCTGGTCGGAGATTTCCACCACCAGCGCTTCGACCAGCACCTGTTCGCGCGGCGCATCGAGCTGGCGCACTACATCCAGCAGCACGCGCTGGGTATCCGGGTCGGCATGGATGATCAGCGAGTTGGAACCGGGATAGCGCACGATCACCGGACGCTTGCCGGTAGCCGGCGTGATGATCTGCGTAGTGGCGGGATCGTTGCTGGCACTGCCACCGGCTACCGGAAGCGGCGCGCTGGCATTCATCGCCGGAATGCTGCCGGTTGCGGTGGTGGTGGTTGCATCCGGAGCCTGGCCGATCAGTTGCTGCAATACCGGCAGCAGCTGTTCGGCACTGGCGTGCTGCAGTTTTACCACCGCGACGTCGCCGTTGCGTTGCGCCCGCGCATCCAGTTCCAGCGCCAGCTTCGAGGCGCGCTGCACCAGTGCCGGATTGCCGCGCAGCAGCAGCGAGTTGCTGCTGTCCACCGGCAGCACGGACAACGGCGCGGCGGCCTTGTCTGCACCGGTACCGAACAGCTCGGACAGGGTGTTGGCCAGCTCCCGCGCGGAGGTGTTGCGCAGGGCGACGGTATCGATGCCGGCACTGTCGCGGTCGATTCGTTCGACCAGTTCGAAGATGCGCTTGAGGTTGTCGGTGTAGTCGGCGACCAACAGCTGGTTGCCCTGGGGCAGGGCAACCACCACGCCGCCGCGGCCGATCAGCGGCTTGAGCGTTTCCGCCGCGGCGCGGGCATCGATGCGCTGCAGCGGGAACACGCGGGTGGAGAACCCCAGTGGCGAGCCGGGCTGCTGCGCGGCGGCATCATCGGCTACCACGCGGTAGGTGGACGGACCGGCCGGCACCGCGATCAGCCCATTGGCTCGCAGTACCACCAGCAGCACGCCTATCAGGTCGCTGTTGGACATGTTCTCGTCGCGGCTGACGTTCACCGTGCCCTGGACCTTGGGGTCGACGATGAAGGTGGTACCGGTGGCGCGCGCCACGTCCTGGATGAAGGCCGGCAGCTCCACGTCCTGCATGCGCATGGAGGGGGCCCGGGCAGCCTGGGACGCCTGGGCGCGGGCGGGAGGAACAGGAACAGCGGACACACCCGCGGCGATCAGCAGCAGGGTGGCGAATCTCTGGGTCATGGTTTGCCGCTTCCAAGGGTGACCGTGTGCAACTGCCCGTCACGCCGGTAGGCGATCTCGGCACGTGGGTTGGATCTGAGCTGTCCTGCGAGTTCGGCAAGTCGCTCCGGATCGAGCGCCTGGCCGTTGACGCTGACCAGCACGTCACCGGGCTGCAGGCCGGCCGCGCGCAACAGCGCATCGTTGCCGCGCGGCAGCAGCGTGTAGCCGGACATGCGCCCGGCATCCATCGTCATGCGCAGCCCAGCCTCGGCAATCAGCTTGCCGGGATCGACATCGCTATGGACTTCGGCGACGGGGGGCTTGGCGCTGGCCTGTGGCGTGGCAGATGGCTTGGCAGGAGCGCTCGATGGCGTGGTTGTGGCCGTGGCCGTCGGAGCAGGCGCGCGCGGCAGGTCCACGCGGCGCGTCTGGTTGGTCTGGCGAAGCATGACATGGTCGGCGGCCACCGCTGCCAGGACCAGCCCGGTGGCGATCTCATCGCCCACGCGGAAAGCCTGCTGTGGGCCGGTGCCGTTGGCCAGGATCGCCGACGAGCCCGACGCGGACAGGCGCACGCCGAACACCTGCCAGCCATCGCCGTCCGCCTGCACGGTGGGGAGCACGCCGCTGAAGAAAGGGTCGTGGCCGGCCAGGGGCACGAGATCGGCCGACGGCATCGCCAGCGGCTTGAATGACGGAACGGTTGCAGTGAACAGTGGCCATGTGAAACGCGCGACCTGTATGGCCAGCACGCTCCACAGCAGGATTTCCGCAATGACCAGCAGGCGCGGATGACGAAGGATGTTCAGCATGGACATCGTGGGTGCGGGAATGGCCAGGGCCGTCTGCAGGATCGAGTATCGACAGGATGAGTCGGAAACATGACAAGCCTGTTGCTTTCGTCATGTTGGTGAGCGGGAGATGAAAATCCGGCGATGGCGAAAGCGAACAGCACGTCGGTTAGGCATCGTGGACAGGCATTCCGGAGCATCAAAAAGCCCGGCATTGAGCCGGGCTGTGGTGGGGGCCGTGTTCGCCGAAACGCAATCAGAACGCGATGGTCACACTGGCGTCATAGCTGACACCGCGCTCGTACGAGTACACATCGATCTTCTGGCCCAGGCCTTCCTGGTATTCCTCATGGTCGGTGTCAAGCAGGTTGCGTGCGGAGAATGCCAGTGTGGTGCGGTAGTTCCACAGGTTGACGCCTTTGCGCAGTACCAGGTCGAGGGTGACGCCCGGCTTCTCCATGTAGTCCGGCTGGCCCGGACGACCGCGCGCCAGGATGCGCTCGCTGACATAGTTGGCCACGAGCGTGGCCTGCAGCGATTCATCGGCACTTTCGACGCCGACCTGGAGATTGGCGATGTGCTCGGACTGGCCCTGCAACTGGCTGCCGTTGGGGATGAACAGCCGTGCGTCGATTGGCGTGGCATAGCCGAATGGATGCACGGTGTCGCCGGCCTTGGCCTTCACTTCCGAATCCGACCAGGTGTAATTGCCGGACAGGTACAGGCGCTTGTCGCCCCACCAGTTGGCATTGGTCGGCAGGTCGAAATATTTCTTCGCATCCAGTTCCACGCCGTACACCGTTGCCGACGGGGCGTTGACGAAGCTCTGGAACACCGTGCCACCGGCCTCGTTGACGTTGGATTCGATCGGGCGGTCGATGTCCTTGTAGAACACGCCGGCAGACACATACTCGCCCGCGCCGAAGAACCATTCATAGCGCACATCGTAGTTGCGCAGCTTGCTGTCGACCAGGAACGGGTTGCCATAGTACTGGCGGTCGTTGTCCGGATCGTTGTACTGCTGTGGGGCCATTTCGCGGAACTGCGGACGCGCGATGGTTTCGGACACGCCGAAACGGATCTGCTGGTTGTCGCTGAAGTTCCAGGTCAGCGTGGCGGCCGGCAGCAGGTAGTCGTTCTCCAGCGGAAGCGGGGCATCCACTGCCAGGCCGGTGAACAGATCGTACGGATTGACCGATTGCTTGGCATCCTCGTATCGCAGGCCGAAGCTGCCACGCAGCATCGGCACGATTTCGCCTTCCCACTGCAGATAGGCGGCGCGCACTTCCAGGTTGGCATCGTAGGCGGCCGCACCGGTGTTGCCGGTGGTCTCGCGCAGCCGCAGCAGGTCCTGGCTCAGGTTGTAATCGGAAAACAGGTAGTCGGGACGCTGGTAGCGGTTGTAATGCGGCAGCGATCCATCCAGGGCCAGGAAGCGGAACTCGCGCTGCCAGGCACTGCGGTCGTTGTCCAGCCAGGACAGACCGCCGCTGAGGAGCATCTCGCGCTCGGTCGGCAGGCGCCAGGTCAGGTCGACGCCGGCGCTGTCCATGGTGTCTTCGACCTTGCCGAAGCGGATGGAGTTCTGCACGCGCGATGCGTCATGCGCCCAGTAGCCGTCCACGTTCTCGTAACTGATGGAGGTTTCGTAGGGTGCGTCACGGGTGGCCTTGGAGCTGGCCGCACGCCACTCCACGCTGAAATCGTTGAACTCGCCGAACAGGTGCTTGCCGACGAGCTGGTTGCTGACCATTTCGCGCTCGAACCACTCGGTGTGGTCTTCGCGTACCGGGAAGCCAGCCAGGTTGTCGATGCCGGCGCGGCTGCGAGCTTCCTTCACCGTATCGTGCACATACAGGGTGGTGAAGCCCACTTCATGGCGCTCGCTCTTCAGGCCCGTGCCGAACATCGCGTTGACGCGGGCATTGTTGCGGGTGGACGCGAAGTCGTAGCTGCTGTTGTATTCGGCGCTGTTGTTGGTGAAGTAGGGATCCTGCTGTACGCCGGTACGGGTGCGCCATTCGTTCTCGAATTTGGCCACAGCGACGAAGCCGAGGCGCACGCCATCCTGGATTTCCATGGAGTTGCCGGCGCTGGCCCCGAAATCGAAGTCCGGGTTGATGCTGTCCTTTTCCTGCAGGACGTACATGTTGGGATCGTTGATGCTGCGGCCGATGGTACGAATGGCCTCGCGGTCGAAGTTGGCACCGAGGTCGACGCGGTTGCCGCTGGCGATCGCATCGCGCAGTTCCGGCGACATCTTGCGCGCGCCGTCGTCGTAGCCCCACCAGTCGTTGTCGTCGCCGTAGTAGGTCAGCCCCTTCTCGCCGGTGGTGTTGCTGTTGCCGCCACCTCCGATGCTGAACTTGAAGTAGCCGGTATCCGGCACGGTCAAGCTGCGCATGTCGATCACGCCGCCGCCGAACTCACCCGGGTAACGCACCGAGTAGGTCTTCTGCACCGTGACGCTTTCCAGCACTTCGCTGGGAAACAGGTCGAGCGGGATCACGCGCTGCAGTGGTTCGGGGCTGGGCACCGGCGAACCATTGAACAGCGCCGACGAATAGCGCTCGCCGAGGCCGCGCACGTAGACGAACTTGCCGCCGACCAGGCTCAGGCCGCTGACCCGTCCCAGTGCCTGTGCGGCGTCGCTGTCGCCGGTGCGTTCGAGGTCTTCGCGAGTGACGAACGAGGCGACTTCGGAGGTCTGTGCCATCGGTTCGGGAATGAACTCGCCGCGCACCTGCACGGAATCGAGCTGCACCGCCGGACCGGCGGCGGTGGTATCGGGTGTGGGGGCCGGGTCGGCCCAGGCGGCGGGGGCGAGTACGAGGGCGATCGCCATCCCGAGGCTGGAGCGGAGCGGCCGGTTATGGGTGTGCTTGGACATGATGGATGATTGGCCTTGGCTGCTGGTTGCGTGCGGGGAGTGATACGCATGAGGGCGCGGCGGCCTGGAGGTCGCCGCGCCCTCGTGCGCTGTGCCAGCAAGCTGGATCAGCAGGGCTTGTCGGCGGCGATGCCGCAGGTCCAGCCCTCGTACCAGGTGTCGGCTGCGTTCTTCACGCCACCGATGTAGTCCACGTTCCTGAAGAACGAATGGACGCCGCTGAGGTTGGAGTACGGGGTCACCGCGGTTTCGTTGGCACCGTTGACGAAGATGTTGGTCAGCGTCGAGGTGCCGGCGGCGGTGTTGTTGCTGCCGGCGGTGAACGCGGCTTCGGCACGTTCGCCGGAGAACGGCGTCGGGCAGGAGAAGTACACGGAGTGGAACGTGCCGCTGGTGTTGTCATCGACGATGTTCAGGCACTGCGTGGCAGCGCCGGTGCCGCCGGCGGCGCGGGTCACCACCGAGTTGTAGAAGCTGGCCTGGGTGCCCTGGTTCAGTTCCAGTGCCGCGGTGCCACCGGCACGGCCGACGAAGGTGAAGTTGGCGATCTTCGGCGTCGAATACGGCTCGCGGCGGATGGCGCTGAACTCGGTCATGCGGTCGCCGCCGTTGGCGCGCTGGATGACGATGCCGAACTGCGCACCACCGCTCCAGCCGGTGTCGGTATCCAGGCTGTCGTCGTCATTGCCGACCAGTACCAGATGGCTCAGGTTGGCGGTACCGCCGAAGATCTCGATGCCATCGTCGGAGCTGTTGTAGACCTGCAGATGGTCCAGGGCGGTACCGTTGCCGACGCCGCCAAGGGTGATGCCCTGCAGTTCATTGTTGGGGGCGATTTCGTAGCCGGAATACATCACGCGGACGTAGCGCAGGCGGCCGCTGTTGTCGTTGGCCTTGTTGCCGCCGTAGAACGCATTGTTGACGCCTTCGATCGGTGCCTGGCACTCGGCGCTGCCGTTGGTGGTGCCCGCCGGACAAGCGCTGATCGGAGCGCGGCCGAGGATCACGATGCCGCCCCACTGGCCGATCGAATCGATGCCGTTTTCGCCTTCCAGCGCCAGTCGCGAGGTGAAGATGATCGGATCTTCGGCGGTACCTTCGGCGAAGAGCTGCGAGCCACGGTTGACCACAAGGAAATCGGCACCCGCCGAACCGAACAGGGTGGTGCCCGGTTCGATGGTCAGCACGCCCTGAGCGGCACCGGCGGCCGGAGCCGCTCCATTGCCACCCTGGTCCTGGCCAACGCTGACCTGGCCGTTGATCGCATAGGCGACGCCTTCCAGGTTCTCCAGCACGAGATTGCCGGTGATGCTGGTCGGCACCTGGCAGGCGCGCAGCGTGCCCTTGGCAACGGTGCCGACATTGTTGAAGCCGGTCGGGCAGGCATCGGCCGGGCCGCCGGTGGACGGCGGCGGCGTGGTCGGCGGCGGGGTGGTCGGCGGCGGAGCCGGCACCGGTGCTGGCGGAAACGCGCCCTCGCCCGGAGAGACGACACGGTCAGAACCGCCGCCGCAGGCAGTCAATGCGAGGGCGGCGCCGAACGTCATGAGCAGGGTTCTGGTGTTGTTGCTGACGGACATTGTTACGTATCTCCGGGTCTGGGTTGGACGGGTGGTCCGGACGGAAGCGGAGGGGGTAGTGCATTCGCACCTGGAGGATCAATGCCTTGCTGGTTCCTCCGTTTCCCCCTGAAACGGCAGATGCCTGGTGAATGCGTCACCGGGGTGCAATCTTTGGATGTGAATGTTTCATCCGTATGTTGAAAATCCTTCACTCCCGGAGTGGGAACCGATGAGCCGCCCGCAGTTGTCCGTTGAAATGCAGCAATGGGTCGTGCGCGAGGCGACTTCCGGCGCTGATCCCGAGGCGGTGCTGCGCCCGTTGCTGGCCGATGGCTGGGGCGAACAGGACGCGATCGACGCCGTGCAGGAAGTGGTTGCCGCGCACGTGGCGGAGATCGCCCGTCGCGACGCCTTGCCCCTGCCGGTGCCGGTACCGGTGCCGATCGAGCCCAGCGGCTCGGCTGTGCTGGACCTCGGCGATCGCCAGGTGCAGGTGTTGGCAAGCCTGAAGCTGCCGCGCGTGGTGGTACTGGGTGGCCTGTTGTCAGAGCAGGAATGCGATGCGCTGGTAGCGCTGTCGGTATCGAAGCTGCGGCGTTCCACCACGGTGGATCCGCTTACCGGCGGCGACCAGGTGCACGAGGACCGTACCAGCACCGGTACCTGGTTCGAACGCGGTGCGAACGAGGTCTGTGCGAGGATAGAGGCACGTATCGCGCGGCTGTTGGACTGGCCGCTGGAAAACGGCGAGAACCTGCAGATCCTGCATTACCGTAGCGGGGCGGAATACAAGCCGCACCACGATTATTTCGATACTGCCGAGCCCAGCGCCGAGGTGCTGCTGCAGCGTGGCGGCCAGCGTGTGGCCACGGTGGTGATGTACCTGAACACGCCCGCGCGGGGCGGCGCTACGGTATTTCCTGACGTGCACCTGGAGGTGGCGGCGGTCAAGGGTAACGCGGTGTTCTTCAGCTATGACCGCGCCCACCCGATGACGCGCACGCTGCATGGTGGTGCGCCAGTGATCGAGGGCGAGAAGTGGATCGCCACCAAATGGCTGCGCGAGCGACGCCACCAATGACCGCCGCCGTCGCGATGGCACCTGCCTGCTTTGGCGCGAGGTAATTCACCCTGACCCGCCAGGCGGCGTGCATGCTGCGCCTGCAGAAACGCCATCACGCCGGAATGATGGTGATGTTTCTACGGTGAAGGCATGACCTTGCCGGAACCGTCGATCCCGTCCCCCGTGCACGCTCCACGGCAACCCTCCTGCGTGTGGACGGTCGGCCATTCCACGCGCACGTGGGATGCCTTCCGCGCGGTGCTGGACGCTCATGGCATCGAAGCCATCGCCGACGTGCGTCGTTTCCCGGGTTCGCGGCGTTATCCATGGTTTGCCAGCGACACCCTTGCCGCTGCGCTTCCCGCCGCCGGAATGCAGTATCTCTGGGTGCCCGAACTGGGAGGGCGTCGCAAGGTGCAGCCGGGATCGCCGAACGGCGCCTGGCGCAACGCGGCCTTCCAGGGATATGCCGACCACATGGCCAGCGACGAATTCCAGGCAGGCCTTGCGAAGGTGCTGGCGTTGGCCGGCGAGCGGCGTACGGCGCTGATGTGTGCCGAAGCCGTCTGGTGGCGGTGCCATCGCCGCCTGATCGCCGACCTGCTGCAGCATCGCGGCGTTCCTGTCCTGCATATCATCGACGACAAACCCGCGCAGCCTCATCCGCAGAGCGCTGACGCCCGGGCCGCCGGCCAGGATCTGATCTATCCGCCCGTGCAGCAGGGACTGTTTTCCTGAGCAGCCGTGGAAGAACGGCCGTCGTTGACATGGCACGCACCATCCGGCGCAGTGACACGCGGCATATGGCCGCACCGCCCAGCGGATGTCATCGGCGCCAGCGAAGTATCGAAGCGACGCTGCGCACATCGCCGACCTGCGAACCTCGCAACACATCCAGCGCCTGCTTTTTCAGCGCTGGCAGGCCGGCAATCGCTTCGCGGGCAAGCACGACCTCATGTTCGCGCGATTTGGCATCCAGGGCGCTGGCCATCACGCAGCCCTCGGCCGTCATGCCGCACATCACCAGCCGGCGTACCTGCAGCTTTGCCAGCAGGATCGGCAAGGGCGTGGCCAGGAAAGCCGAGTGCTTCGGCTTCAGTACGAAGTAATGATCTGGCTTCGGCGCCAGCAGGGTTGCGATGGTGGCCGCGGGGCCGGGGGTCTGGCGGCAGCGTTCCACCTGCTGGCGGAAATCGCATCGCCAGTCACTGAAATTGTCGTTGACGTGGATGACTGGCCATTGCCGGTCGTCGAAATGCCGCCGCAGCCGGGCGATATGCCGTGCCGCCTGCTCGGCCAGCGGTACCAGCGGCTCCGCACCGGGGAAGTCGAAGAGGCTGAACATGTCGATGATGAGCAGGGCGGGTTGATCGTGCATGGCACTGCCAGCTGACACGGTTGTCCGGCAAGGCGTTGTGAAGCCGTGCGGCTGCGGAATGTCGCAGCAGCGCCGGGCCGGGGCAGGGCGCGGCTTTACGCGACGCGAAAAAAAACAGCAGGCCGAAGCCTGCTGTTCTTTCGAATGATGGTGCGCCCGGAGAGATTCGAACTCCCGACCGCCTGGTTCGTAGCCAGGTACTCTATCCAACTGAGCTACGGGCGCACGGTGTACTGCGTTTTGCTGCTGCATCGACGGCGGTGTCGATGATCGTGTCACTGGTGCGCCCGGAGAGATTCGAACTCCCGACCGCCTGGTTCGTAGCCAGGTACTCTATCCAACTGAGCTACGGGCGCATGTGACAGCGATTTTGTACTGCAACGTCGCCAGAAGGCGACGTTTCCTGCTGATGGTGCGCCCGGAGAGATTCGAACTCCCGACCGCCTGGTTCGTAGCCAGGTACTCTATCCAACTGAGCTACGGGCGCGCTTCAACAGGAGCGGAATTATGCGGATTGTCGTCGCATCCGTCAACGCCTGCGTGAAAGCTTCATGCGCGCGCGACATCATGCGGGGCCTTGTCCAGCGTGCGCAGCAAGGTGCTGGCGACGGCCTGCGGCGACTTCATCCAGCCGAAATGGTCCGCGCGGCAGCCCAGGGCTGCGGCATCCAGCAGGGCGGTGGTGGAAGCCACCTGCGGCATCTTGCGCAGCAACGCCTGCATGGAGCCGGGCGGAGCCAGCCAGTCGTCCGCCATCAGCACCGCCTGGGCCCGGCCGTGCACGCCGCGCAACTGGGCTTCCAGGTCTTCCTGCATGCCGGCGGCCGCGTAATGGTTGCCCAGGCCGACATGGGCCCAGTCGCGGATCAGTCCCCGCGCCTCGGTACCACCGAAACCGAGCCGACGGCCATGCAGCACGCCCTGGCGGCGGGCCAGCCAGGGCAGGAAACGGTAGGCCAGTGGCAGCAGCCAGCGGCGCGGAGCGGGAAAGCTGCGCCACCAGGGCGTTCCACTGGCCACCAGCCACAACTGGCCGAAGCGTTCGGGGAACCGGCCGGCATGCAGGCATGCGAGCTGTCCCCCCAGGCTGTGTCCGCCGATGATCCATGGCGCATCCGCGCCTTCGCTGTCGTGCCTTGCCATCAGTGCCTGGCTGGCCGGCAGGTCCTGTTCGAGGATCTGCCGGTAGCCCCAGTCCTGGCTGCGTGAGGGCCGCAGCGAGCTGCTGCCGTTGCCGCGCCATTCGTGCAGGTAGACGGCGATGCCGTGCACGGCCAGTGCCTGTGCCAGCGGCAGGTAATGACGTGCGGCCACGCCCAGCGCAGGCAGCCACAGCAGCCTGGCGCGCGTTTCCATCGGCAGGCAATGCAGCAGGCCGAATGCATGTCCATCGCCAGCCTGCAGCGCGGCGTCGCGGATTTCCTCGTTCATGGCTGGGGTGCAGCGCCGAAGTGATCCAGCACCAGCACCGCACTGCGGCCGGGCAGATAGCCTTGCCGCAGCCCGCGGGCGACGTAATCGATCGCGGCCTCGCAGGCGTTGGCCAGGCTGAGGCCATTGCACAGTTGCGCGGCGATGGCCGAAGCCAGCGTACAGCCGGTGCCATGGGCGTCCACCGGCAGTCGCGCGTGACTGAATTCCTCGCTGCTGGCGTCATCGAAATAACGGTCGATGACGCGGCTGCCTTCCGGC
The DNA here is from genome assembly GCA_023423605.1 of Pseudomonadota bacterium. Taxonomy (GTDB): domain Bacteria; phylum Pseudomonadota; class Gammaproteobacteria; order Xanthomonadales; family Xanthomonadaceae; genus Stenotrophomonas. The sequence goes on along the minus strand of JAFAFF010000080.1, from coordinate 4,060 downwards.
AGATGACCGCCTTTCAGCAGTACCGCGCCGGCACCGAGATCCAGCAGGGCGCTGGCCGCCTGTTCCGCCTCTTCGGCGTTGCCGATGGAGCGGCCGACCAGCAGTTCGGCTTCCGGGGTATTGGGAGTGACCAGCGTGGCCAGAGGCAGCAGCCGTTCGCGCAGCGCCACCAGTGCGCTGTCTTCCAGCAGCTTCGCCCCGCTGGTGGCCACCATTACCGGGTCGAGCACGATATGCGGCGGCCGGTGCCTTTCCAGCGCATCGGCCACGCAGTGGATCACCTCGGCCGTGGCCAGCATGCCCAGCTTTACCGCATGCACGTCGAAATCATCAAAGCAGGCATCGATCTGTGCCTGCAGGAACGCGACGGGAGGCACGTGCACGGCACTGACGCCGCGGGTGTTCTGCGCGGTCAGCGCGGCGATCGCCGACAGGCCATGCACGCGGTGGGCGGCGAACGCTTTCAGGTCGGCCTGGATGCCTGCACCACCGCCGGAATCGGAACCGGCGATGGTGAGCGCGGAAGCGGGAGTATTGGGGCTCATGCAGCGATTGTGCCGTGCTCCCCGTCGGTCGTGTAGTGCCGGCCACTGCCCGGCAGCCGCCAGTCGGCACTCAATGCCGCCAGCGCGCCCACGCCTGGTGAAGCATGTAGCCAAGGCCGGTCAGACCGGTCAGCAGGGCCGGGCCGAGCAGTGCATCGTAATGCCAGTGCGCGAACAGCCATGCGCCCACGATGCCTCCGGCGAGAAAGCCGCTGATGATCAGCCCGCTCAGCGTCAACCGCCGCACCTGCAGGGGCAGGCCGCGCAGCAGATGGCCCAGGCCGATGCCCAGGTCGGTGAACATGCCACTGAGATGCGTGGTACGCACCACCGCACCGCTGAAGGTGGTGGCCATGGCGTTCTGCAGGCCGCAGGCCATGGCGGCCGCCAGCGCGCCCCATATCTGCTGCTGCTTGAACAACGGGACGGCCACCAGCAGCAGTGCCGATTCCAGCGCCAGCGCAACCCCATAGCGACGACCCAGCTGCAGCGCGCTGTCCTGGATGATCAGGCCGCTTGCCATCGCGCCCAGCGAAAAGGCGATCAACAGCGCCCACAGGTGCCGGACCGCGTGCCAGTCGCCCTGCGCCAGGGCCATGCCCAGCTGGCTGGTGGTGCCGGTCATGTGGCTGACCGCCTGGTGTTCGAAGCCCAGGAAACCGACCACGTTGACCATGCCGGCCACGCAGGAAAGCGCGACCGCGCCGATCCATACCCAGGTGGGCAGGCGTATCCCCATGCGTTGCCGGGCTCAGGGAACCGGCGCGACGTTCGGCGGGCCGTTGAACTGCAGTTCGGAGAACGCGCCGGTCTGCGGATCGAACAACGCGCCCCAGAACATCGCGCCACCGTCGCAGACACGGATCGCTTCGCGGGCCGGATTGATGTCGCTGCCGTCGGGCAGCGAGAACGCGTTGATGTAGATCAGCTCGCGGCCATCGGCTTCGATGCCCACATACTGGCGACTGAAATCCTGCGGCGACCGCACCTGGCCCTCCAGCTCGCCGAGCCTGGCTTCCAGCTGTTCCACCTGCTGGCGGCTGGGCGCCCAGTAGCCGGTGACCCGGCCAGCATCGCGTCCGGGACTGGGCCGCGAACAGGTATCGAGTACCTGGGCGGCCACCAGCGGGCGGGTGACCACCCAGGATTGCCCGATCTTCAATGCGGTGGGCACGCTGGGCGGTCCCTGCACCGTGCTGCATGCGGCCAGCAGGCTGCAGGCCGCCATCGCCAGGATCGAGCGTGTGCGGATGCTCACAGCACCTCCGATGCGTAATCGGCCAGTCGCGAGCGCTCGCCACGGCGAAGCGTGATGTGCGCGCTGTGCGGCCAGTTCTTGAAACGGTCCACCGCATAGGTCAGGCCGGACGTGGTTTCGGTCAGGTAGGGCGTGTCGATCTGCTCCACGTTGCCCAGGCAGACGATCTTGGTGCCCGGACCGGCACGGGTGATCAGCGTCTTCATCTGCTTGGGCGTGAGGTTCTGTGCTTCATCCAGGATCAGGTAGCGCGACAGGAAGGTACGGCCGCGCATGAAGTTCAGCGAGCGGATCTTGATGCGGCTGGCCAGCAGGTCGTTGGTGGCCGCACGGCCCCAGGAACCGCCTTCCTGGGTATGCGTGAGCACTTCCAGGTTGTCGGTCAGCGCGCCCATCCACGGGGTCATCTTCTCTTCCTCGGTGCCCGGCAGGAAGCCGATGTCCTCGCCCACGCTTACCGTTGCGCGGGTCATGATGATCTCGCGGTAGCGCTGCTGGTCCATCGTCTGCGCCAGGCCGGCGGCCAGCGCCAGCAGCGTCTTGCCGGTGCCGGCGGTGCCGAGCAGGGTGACGAAATCGATGTCCGGGTCCATCAGCGCGTTGAGCGCGAAATTCTGTTCGCGGTTGCGTGCGGCGATGCCCCAGACCGCATGGCTGCCATGGCGGAAATCGGCGACCAGCGACAGCGTGATCCTGTCGCCCTCCACCGTGCTCACGCGCAGCTCGACGTCGTCCTCGCCCGGCAGGTAGACGTACTGGTTGGGATACCAGTCCTCATCGTCGCGTGCGGTGATCTCGTAGAACGAATGGCCCTTGTCGCTCCAGCTGCGCAGGTCGCTGGCGTGGCGCTTCCAGAAATCTTCCGGCAGCTCGGTGGCACCGGTGTAGAGCAGGCTGAAATCGTCCAGCGCACGGTCGTTTTCGTAGTCTTCGGAAACGATGCCGGCGATGGCCGCCTTGATGCGCAGGTTGATGTCCTTGGATACGAACACCACCGGCACGTCCGGTGATGCTTCCTGCAGGGCGAGGATCGCGCCCAGGATCGCGTTGTCCGGAATGACCTTGCCGAAGCTCTTGCCGGCATCGAAATGACTGGTCTGGAAGCGCAGCTTGCCGGCGCTGTGCTTGCCACGCAGCTGCAGCCCGCTGGGATGCTGCAATGGAATCCCATCGGCCAGCTTGTCCAGCCCCGAGGCCTGTACCAGTTCATTGAGGAACCGGCTCACCTGGCGGGCGTTGCGGCTCGCTTCGGAGGTTCCCTTCTTGCCGTTGTCCAGCTCCTCGATCACCTGCATGGGCAGGTAGACATCGTGCTCCTCGAACTTGAACAGCGCGGTGGGATCATGCATCAGCACATTGGTATCCAGCACGTAGATGCGCTTGCCTCGGGTCATCATCGGTTCCTGGTGGGCGGACAGGGAAAAACCACCACCGCCTGCAGGGCAGGGTGGTGGTGGCTGGAGTAGGCGATGGGCATCACTGTGCCTGGGCGGCCTTCAGTGCGGACAGCACGGCATCGGCATGCCCGGCGACCTTCAGCTTGCGCCAGGACTGGACGATGCGGCTGTCCGGCGAGATCAGGAAGGTGCTGCGTTCGATGCCGCGCACCTGCCTGCCGTACATGTTCTTCAGCCTGATCACGTCGAAGGCGCTGCACAGTGCTTCGTCGGTATCGCTGATGAGCGGGAAACGGAAACCCTGCCTGGCGCAGAAATTGTCGTGCGATTTCACCGAATCGCGCGAGACGCCCAGCACGGCCGCGCCGGCCTTTTCGAATTCCGGCAGCAGGGCGTTGAAGTCCAGGCCTTCGGTGGTGCAGCCCGGCGTGCTGTCCTTCGGATAGAAGTAGAGCACCAGCCACTGGCCGGTGAAATCGCCGAGGGTGGCCTGGGCGCCGCCGGACAGTGCCAGCGGCAGGGAGAGGGTGGTGCGGTCCAGGATGTCGCCGTTGTCCATGGGTTCCTTCTGCCGAGCCTGGCGTGTTTCCACTACAGTTGCATGAAACATCGCACGACCGTGACGGACGCGCGAAAGACACCTCAGAACTTCATGGGGTCCATGATCGCGTCCAGGTTCAGGTGGTCGCAGAACTCCAGGAAGTCATCGCGCAACGCCGCGATGTGCATGTTCGCGGGCACGCCGATGGTGACCTGGGCGCTGAACATCTCCGCGCCGGTCTGCATGGCGCGGTAACGCGTGCTCTGCAGGTTTTCGATGGTGATGCCCTGGCGGTCGAAGAAATCGGCCAGCTGGAACA
>JAFAFF010000041.1 GCA_023423605.1 Pseudomonadota bacterium | reverse complement strand
GATGCGCAGGCCGTCGGCGCGCAATGCGGCGATGGCTTCGGCCGTGGTGGGCTTGATCGGATCCACCACCGACAGCACGCCGGCCAGCCGGCCATCGGCGCCCAGGTACATCACGCTGGCGCCGTTGCCGCGTTGCGCATCGGCCTGCGCGACCAGCGCCGGATCCAGTACCACGCCATGGTCGGCCATCAGCGCGGTATTGCCGATCAACAGGGCGCGACCATCCACGGTGCCGCGTGCGCCCAGGCCGGTAAGGGAATCGAAATCCGCCACCGGCAGCAGCGCCGTGCCCTGCCTGCGCGCTTCGGCAACGATCGCCATCGCCAGCGGATGCTCGCTGCCCTGGTCCAGGCTGGCCGCCCACTGCAGCACCTGCGCTGCATCGAAGCCCGCGGCGGCGGTCACCTGGCCGAACACCGGGCGGCCTTCGGTCAGGGTGCCGGTCTTGTCCACCACCAGCGTGTCGATGCCGGCCAGCGCCTCCATCGCTTCGGCATCGCGGAACAGCACGCCATGTTGCGCCGCGCTCCCACTGGCGACCATGATGGACATCGGCGTGGCCAGTCCCAGTGCGCACGGACAGGCGATGATCAGCACCGCCACCGCATTGAGCACGCCGTGGGTCCATGACGGGGGCGGCCCGTACAGGCCCCAGCCCAGCAGTGTCAGCGCGGCTACCAGCAGCACGGCGAGCACGAACCAGTACGCGACCTTGTCGGCCAGTTTCTGCATCGGCGCGCGCGAACGCTGCGCCTGTGCCACCAGCTGCACGATCTGCGCCAGCAACGAGCCGTCGCCGACCCGCTCGGCCTCGATGACCAGGCTGCCGGAACCGTTCTGGGTTGCGCCGATCACACTGTCGCCCGGACCCTTGGCGACCGGGACCGGTTCGCCGGTGAGCATGGATTCGTCCAGGTGCGAGCGGCCTTCCAGTACCCGCCCGTCCACCGGCACCTTCTCGCCTGGGCGCACGCGAAGGCGGTCGCCGGCACGCAGCGCGGACAGTTCCACGTCGTGTTCGCTGCCGTCGACATCGATGCGGCGCGCGGTTTTCGGCGCCAGCCCGAGCAGCGCCTTGATCGCTTCGGACGTGCGTGCCCGTGCGCGCAGCTCCATCAGCTGGCCAAGCAGCGTCAGTGAAACGATCATCGCCGCCGCTTCGAAGTAGACCCCCACATGCCCGTGCTGGCGGAAGGAGGCGGGGAACAGGCCGGGCGCGACGGCGGCCACCACGCTGTAACCGTAGGCGGCGATCACGCCGGTGCCGATCAGCGTCCACATGTTCGGACTGCGGTTGCCGATGGACTGCGCCCAGCGCTGCAGGAACGGCCAGCCGGCCCACAGCACCACCGGAGTGGCCAGCGCGGCTTCCAGCCATACCCGCAGGGTCGGCGAAAGACCGTGCAGCAGCGGGGTCATCGCCAGCATCGCCAGGGCCATGGTGGCCACGCTCAACGGCAGCGTAAGCAGGAACCGGCGACGGAAATCGGTCAGTTCCGGATTCTCGCCGTCGTCCAGGCTGGGCATCATCGGTTCCAGCGCCATGCCGCAGAGGGGGCAGGTGCCCGGTCCCTGCTGCACGATCTGCGGGTCCATCGGGCAGGTGTACAACGTGCCTTCCGGCACCGCCGCATGCGCGCTCGAAGACGGGTCCAGGAAGCGCTGCGGTTCGGCGACGAAGCGTTCACGGCAGCGTGCCGAGCAGAAATACCAGTCCTGTCCGTCCACGCGGGCGTGGTGCGGCGACGTGTCGGGATCGACCTGCATGCCGCACACCGGATCGCGGTGGGAGGCGCTGTCGGTGGCCGCCGATGGACCGGAACGCGGGTGCCCGCCGCAGCAGGCATGGGGCGTGTGCTCGTTCATGCGGGGTCCTCCTGCAGGGCGGCCATGATCGGGCACGCGGCCAGTTCGCCATGGCCCGGGCAGGCGTCGATGAGCTGGGCAAGGGCGCCGCGTATCCGCTGCAGTTCCCGCAGGCGCTGATCGACATCGGCCAGCCGGGCCGCGGCGGCGGTGCGTACATCGGACATGTCCTGGTCGCGCCGGGCGGACAGGGACAGCAGCCCGGCAATCTCGTCCAGGGTGAACCCCAGCGCCTTGGCGCGGCGGATGAAACGCAGCCGCTGCAGCGCGTCCTGGTCAAAGATGCGATAGCCCGCCGGCGAGCGCTGCGCGGTCGGCAACAGCTGCTGGCGTTCGTAATAGCGCACGGTATCGATCGGCACACCGGCCTGGCGTGCAAGCTGTCCAATGTTCATAGGCACCTCCTAGTGTGACCATCATCAACCCGGGAGTGTGGTCCAGAGTCAATAACTACTGAAACGCTTCGGTATTGACTCACTTTGCAGCTTTCTTCATAGCCGCCCCCTGTGTGCGATTCCTAACCTGCAGCCACCGAAGAGTCACGCCGTCAATGGCCTGGCTCGGCTCGTGAGGCAAGAGGAGGAGCAGATGGACGCACACAAGAACGATCCGACTGAAATCGCAGTAGTGGAATATCCTGGCGCCGATCCGTCGGCCGCATCCATGCTGGCCGAGATGGCGCACGTGGGCAACCGCCTGGCCCAGCAACAGGGCCGCCATACCGCCCGCATCCTGGTATCGCGCTGGGTGATGGCCGCCGACGGCGGCGGACCCCAGCGGATGGCCGGGGCCGAGCTGCTGGACGCCACCGTGCCGGCGATCATCGCGTTGCCCGGCCAGGTCAGCCAGCACGGGCAGATCCGTGACGAGTCCATCCTGCTGGACTGGCTGAGCGCCCATTACGACGGCGGCAGCCTGCTGGCGGGTGTCAATGACGGCATCGGCGTGCTTTCGCGCGCCGGCCTGCTGGCCGGCCGCGCCGTGGCCAGCCTGGATGCCAGCCGCTTTCCGAACCTCAATGCGCAGAATGGCAGCTGGGTGCCGAGCGAGCGTTCGCTGGTGGACGATGGCGACCTGCTCACCGTGAGCGGCCCGCAGGCCTGGCGCTTCCTTGGCCTGCGCCTGCTGTACCGCGTGCATGGCCAGGGCGTGATGGCGGCGGTGGCACAGCAGCAGGGCATCGTGGTGCCGGCCGGCATGCAGCAGGACCTGGAACGCTTCAGCGCCAACTTCGCCCATGGCGACCGCGACGTGCTGAAGGCGCAGCGCTGGCTGCACACCACCGCCGCGCGTGGCGCCACCCTGGGGGCCATCTGCAACGCCTCCGGGCTGGAGCCGCGGACCCTGCAGCGGCGCTTCCTGAAGGCCACCGGCCTGCGGCCCATCGAGTATTGCCAGCGCCTGCGCATCGCCAAGGCGCAGCTGCTGCTGCAGCAGGGTGGGGCCATCGATGAGGTGGCGTGGGGCGTGGGCTATGCGGACCAGAGCGCATTCCGGCGCCTGTTCCTGCGGGTTGTCGGCATGACGCCGGCCACCTACCGGCGCATGGTGGCCGGCAAGCTGCGCGACCGTTCCAGTGTACCGGCGCCGGCACCATCGCCCATGGGCACGCCGGTGCGCCCGATCGACCGTCACGCCGCCTGACGTGTCCCGTCTTCCGCCCTGCGCCGACAAGGCTGCTCCGGCAGAATGGCTGCTTGTTCGAATGCGGGGCGGGAGACATTGATGACGAGTCTGGGGCCAGTCCCACTGTCGGTGGTGCTGGCCGTCGTGGCGCTTGCGCTGGCACTGCTGCTGGCGCGTTGCTGGCCGCAGCGCGCCCCGGGCGCCTGGCGTCCGGTGGTCGCCGTGCTGCTGGACATGTTCCTCGTCGGCCTGCTGGCGGCACGGGCAGTATTCCTGCTGCGTCATCTGCCGGAATACAGCGCCGACCCCTGGGCGGTGCTGCGCATCGGCGACGGTGGCTTCAATGGCCCGGCATTCTTCCTGGCGGCCGCCGCATGGGCCGCGTGGAAACTGCGCGGCGCGCCGGAAACACGGCGGCTGGTGTTCTACTGCGCGCTGTCCGGCACCTGCGCCTGGGGCTTCGCGTCGCTGCTGCTGCAGCAATGGCAGGCGCAGCATGTGCATGCGCCAACGCTGGTGCTGCGCGATCTGCAGGGCGAACCGGTGACGCTGCACCCCGGCGACGGTCGCCCGCTGGTGGTGAATCTCTGGGCCAGCTGGTGTGGGCCCTGTGTCCGTGAAATGCCGCTGCTGGCCAGCGCGCAGCAACAGCACGCGCAGGTCCGCTTCGTATTCGTCAACCAGGGCGAAGATGCCGCCACGGTAAGCCGTTTCTTGCGCCAGAACGTGCCCGGCCTGCGCGGCGTGCTGGTCGATGAGGCGACCGCCACGTCGCAGGCGCTGGGGGTGCAGGTCTATCCCGGTACCCTGTTCTTCGATGGTGGTGGCAGGCTGCGCGAGCTGCACGTGGGTGAACTGAGCGCCGCTGGACTCGAACACAAACTAAGCAGGCTGCGTTAGCCTGCGCGGGCATTCAAAGAGGAGTTGTCATGTTGTCCAGTTCCCTGCGCGCCGCTCCGATGGCGCTGGTCCTGCCGATGCTGCTGGCGCTGTCCGGCTGCGGCCAGGCCGAAACGCCGTCCAGCGCCGCCGATGCGAAGGACGCAAAGGTCGCCCCCGCCGACGACGGCACCCGGCCGGCGGTGCTCAAGGGCATCGAGAAGCATGGCTTCGAGGTGATGGGCGAGTTCGACGCGCCGGGCGGTCTGCGCGGTTTCGCCGGCGTGGTCGGCGGCCAGCAGCCAGCGGCGGCGTACGTGACGTCGGATGGCAAGCATGTCCTGGTCGGCAGCCTGTTCGATGCCGAAGGCAACGACGTGGCCAGGGAGGCACTGGAACGCAAGGTGGCTGGACCGATGTCCACGCAGATCTGGAGCAAGCTGGAATCCAGTGCCTGGGTGGCCGACGGCAAGGCCGACGCGCCGCGCGTGGTCTATACCTTCAGCGACGCCAACTGTCCTTACTGCCACCGGTTCTGGGAGGCAGCGCGCCCGTGGGTGCAGGCCGGCAAGGTGCAACTGCGCCACATCATGGTCGGGGTGATCCGTGATGACAGCCCGGGCAAGGCGGCGGCGATCCTGTCCGCCAGCGACCCTGCCGCCGCGCTGCTGCAGAACGAGAACGCCTTCGGCACCGGTGGCATCAAGCCGGTGGCGGTGAGCGCCGATGTGTCGGGGAAGCTGGAAGCGAACCAGATGCTGATGGTGGAAATGGGCTTCCAGGGCACCCCCGGCATCCTGTTCAAGGACGCCGATGGCCATGTGCAGCGCCGCGCCGGCATGCCGCAGGGCGACGACCTGACGCTGGTGCTGGGTCCGCGCTGAGCCGCAGCAGCGGTTGTCGGCGGCATGCGGTCACGTGCCGTGCCTCCCCGGGCCGGCACGCGTGGACCGCGGTTCCGGCCTGTCCATGGATGGCCGGCCGGGTGCCGGTGCTTACCGCGGTGGCGTATCGTCGCCCGGCCAGTAATGGCTGTCCGGCGTGGCGCGGGCGCCGAAGATCGCCTGGCCGACGCGCACCACCGTGGCCCCTTCTTCGATGGCGATCTCGAAGTCGCCGGACATGCCCATCGACAATGCATCCAGGGCGATGCCATCCGGAGCGTCCTGGCGCAGCTGGTCGCGCAGCTCTCGCAGGCGGACGAAGCAGGCGCGCACGCGCGCGATGTCCGTGGAGAATTCCGCCAGCGTCATCAACCCCATCACGCGCAGCCGGTCGAAGGCCGGCAATTGCTGCAGGAAGGCATGGACCTGCCCGGGTTCCAGCCCGTACTTGCTGGCTTCGGCCGATGTGTTGACCTGCACGAATACATCCAGGCGACGGTCTTCCAGTTCCAGGCGCTGCTGCAGCGCCTGTGCCACGCGCAGGCTGTCCAGCGCCTGGAACTCGGCGGCGAAACGTGCCACGTCCCTGGCCTTGTTGGTCTGCAGGTGGCCGATGACCGACCAGCGCAGGCCTTCCAGGTCTGCCAGCGCGAGCGCCTTGCGCTGCGCTTCCTGCACCTTGTTCTCGCCCAGTTCTCGGCAGCCGACGGCCCACGCCATGCGCAGGCGTGCTTCGTCCACGGTCTTGCTGACCGGCAGCAGGCGCACGCCTTGCGGATCGCGGCCCACGCGCTGGCAGGCGGCACGGATGCGCGTGCGGACCGCTTCGAGGTTATGCGCGAAGGCGGCTACGCTGTCGGCCTGTGGCCAGGCATGGGAGGGTGCGGACACCGGCGGCTTCCTGCGTTGAAGACAGGCTGACAGTGTCGCCGCCCGCGGCGCCACGGGCCAGTGCCGCGGGCGGCCAGGATGCGGTCAGGGCGCGGCGGGCGCGCCAGGGCGCACGTAGAAGGAGCGGCCGCTGTCGTCGATGAACATCAGTTCCGGCTCGCCCTGCCACGACGTCAGCATCGCGCCGGTGTTGTTCTGGTGCTTCACCATCAGGGTGGCGCCGCGGTCCGGATTGGCCACCACCTTGAACACTTCGGTGGCGCCGGAGGCATCATCCAGGGTCAGCAGCGCTTCGCCGCCGGCATCGGAGGTGCCGTAGCCGCCACGCTCGGAGCCGTCCGGCCCCAGCAGCACCAGCCCGGACAGCGGCGTGGCGCGCGGCCCGGCCGGCTTGCCGGCGGTGGTGGGATCGGGAACCGGTGCGCCAAGGATCAGCCGCGCCTGGCCGTTGGCATCGGAGATCACCACGCCACGGGCGTGCACGATGCGTTGCGGGGAATCCAGCTGGTGCTGGCGCCAGGCGATCCAGCCGCAGGCCAGCAGTGCCAGTGAGGAAACGACCAGCGTGGTGATGTTCAGGGCACGTGACATGTGCGCACTCCTTCCATGGATCAGGCAGGAACCATAGCTCATGCGTGGGAAAGGCTCCAGCGCGCCATGCGACTTTCGGCGCATGCGAACGCGGTTGACAGTGCCGGCAGCACTCACCACTCTTTGCGTGTCGGGCATGCACTACGCATGCCGATGCAGGACAGGTTGGCCATGGTGGACGGAGGGGTCCGCGCGCATGCCGGCCACCTCCCGTCCTTTGCAGTGGCACGCTGGTGCCCGCCCATGACTCGCGCTGCTCCCTTCGGCGGCCCCCCTTCCAGGAACCGACTGCGCAGGCATCGGTAAAGACACGCCCGTTGATGAAAACGTTTACAAAGCCGCTTGTCCTGTCCACCGCACTTGTCCTGTCGCTTGCGCGACCGGCGTTCTCCGCCGAGCCGGCACCGGCGTTCACGGTGCTTGGCCTGCCGCCGCTGACCGCGGCCGATGTGCAGGCGCTTGCCGCCCAGCTGCCTGCGGTGGAGGCGGACCTGGTCAGCGTTGCCGGCGTAACGCGCTCGGTGGGCGACGTCGATCCCCTGCAGTCGCTGGCTGACCAGTTGGGCTATGCGTACCGTTTCGTGATGGCCAGCGAGGATGCGCAGGGGACCGCGACCGGTCACGTGCTGCTGACGCGGCTTCCGGTGCAGGCTGAAGGTGGTCCCGCCGCGGACGGAGCCGGCTACCTGCGGCTGGCCGACGGTCGCCACGTGGTGGCCGTGTATGCCGATGGCGATGGCGATGCGGCGGCGCTGGCTTCGCGGGTGGAAGCATCGAGGCTGGGCGCGCCGGCGGTGCTGCTGGGCGCTGGTTCGAGCGCGATGCCCGGTTTCGAGGCCACGGGCATGGCGGGCGTGGACAGCGCTGGTTTCGCCACCGCCGATGAGGCGTCGTTGTCGCTGCGCGATGCGGCGGGACGGACACTGCAGGCACGCCTGCTCAGCCTTGCCTATGCGCCATCAGGCGCGCAGGAACGACCATGGATGGACGCCACGCTGGGTGCCGACGAGCGCGCCCGGCTGCTGCTGGGGCAGATGACCCAGGACGAGAAATTCCAGATGCTGCGCAGCTTTTTCGGGCTGGGCAAGGACGGCGGACCGCTGCCGGAAGGCGCGGTGGGATCGGCAGGCTTCGTGCCCGGAGTGCCGCGCCTGGGCATCCCCTCGCAGCAGTCGGCTGATGCCGGCGTCGGCGTCACCAATCCGGGCGGCATCCGTCCCGGCGACCACGCCACGGCGATGCCGTCCGGGCCTGCCACCGCGTCCACATGGAATCCGCTGGTCGCCTGGCAGGGCGGTGCGACGATGGGCCGGGAGGCCTGGCAGCAGCGTTTCAACATCCTGCTGGGTGGCAGCGTGAACCTGCAGCGCGACCCGCGCAACGGACGCAACTTCGAGTATGCCGGCGAGGACCCACTGCTGGCCGGTACCCTGGTCGGCGCGTCGATACGCGGCATCCAGAGCCAGCACGTCATTTCCACGATGAAGCATTACGCGCTCAACGACATGGAAACCCGGCGCAATTTCCATGATGTGCGGATAGGCGAACAGGCGATGCACGAATCGGACCTGCTGGCGTTCGAGATCGCCATCGAGCGGGGCCGGCCAGGCTCCACGATGTGTGCCTACAACCGGATCAATGGCATCTACGCCTGCGAGCATCCGTACCTGATGAACCAGGTGCTGAAGCAGGAATGGAAATTCCCGGGTTTCGTGATGTCCGACTGGGGCGGCGTGCACAGCGGTTCGAAGGCGGCGCTGGCGGGGCTGGACCAGCAGTCGGCCGGCGAAGTGTTCGATGCCACTACCTTCTTCGATGCGCCACTGCGCATGGCCGTCGGTGCCGGCGTGGTGCCGCAGGCGCGGCTCGACGACATGGTGTCGCGGATCCTGCGCACGATGTTCCTGCATGGAAACTTCGACCGGCCGCCACAGCACCAGGCAATTGATGACCAGGCCGGTTTCGCCACCGCCCAGCGCACGGTGGAAGAGGGCAGCGTGCTGCTGCGCAACGAGGGTGGGCTGCTGCCGCTGGCCGACAGCGTGAAGCATATCGTGGTGATCGGCGGGCACGCCGACAAGGGCGTCATCGGCGGGGGCGGTTCGTCCATGGTGGGCATCACCGCCCGCGGCGGCAACGCGGTGCCGGGGGTGCTGCCGACCACCTGGCCCGGACCGGTGATCTTCCATCCTTCCTCGCCGCTGGAAGCGTTGCGCCGGGAGCGGCCGGATGCGGACATCCAGTACCTGGACGGGCGCGATGCGCGGGCTGCCACGCGCGCGGCGGCGTCGGCGGACGTGGCGATCGTCTTCGCCACGCAGTGGTCTGCCGAATCGGTGGACCTGCCGGACATGCAGTTGCCGGGCAACCAGGATGCACTGATAACGGCGGTGGCCGGCGCCAACCCGAAGACCGTGGTGGTGCTGCAGACCAATGGCCCCGTGCGCACGCCCTGGTTGCGGCAGGTGCCGGCGCTGCTGGAAGCCTGGTATCCGGGCATCCGCGGCGGCGAGGGCATCGCCGCGCTGCTGGCCGGCACGGCAAATCCATCCGGCCGCTTGCCGGTGACCTGGGTGGCCGACGAATCACAGCTGCCGCGTCCGCATGTGCCGGGACTGGGCTTCCAGCCGAAGCAGCCTGCGGTGGATGAATTCGATTTCGATATCGAGGGCGCGAATGTGGGCTACAAGTGGATGGCGGCGAAGGGACTGACGCCGACGTTCGCGTTCGGGCATGGGCTGTCGTACTCGCGCTTCGCCTACGAAAACCTGCGCGTGAGCGTGGCGGGACAGCGGCTGGTGGCCAGCGTGGACATCCGCAACACCTCCGACCGCGCGGGTGCCGATGTGGCCCAGCTGTACCTGAAGCTTCCTGAAGGCAGCACCACGCCGATCCGGCTGGTGGGTTTCAGGAAGGTGACGTTGCAGCCGGGGGAGCAGCGGCGCATCCGCATCGAGGCCGAACCGAAGACGCTGGCCAGTTTTGATACCACCGCGCGGCAGTGGAAGATCGCCCCCGGCCAGTACCAGCTGCAGCTGAGCCGCAGCGCCAGCGAGCCGCTGCAGACCGTGGACGTGCAGTTGACGGAAACGGTGGTCAGGTAGGGCCGGGCTCTGCCCGGCTGTGCACCGCGAAGAGGTTGCCGCCATGAATGTTGCCGGGCAGAGCCCGGCAGTCCGTGCGGCGTGGTGCAGCCGGGCTCTGCCCGGCTTGCAGATCCAGCCGGTCAGTCACCCAGCGTCGGGTAATCGGTATATCCGTGTTCGCCGCCACCGTACAGGGTGCCCTGGTCCAGCTGCGCGAGCGGCGCGTTGCGACGCAGCCGCTCCACCAGGTCGGGGTTGGCGATGAACGCACGACCGAAGGCCACCGCATCCGCGTAACCGGACTGCGTGGCTTCTTCCGCACTGGCCTTGTCGTAGCCGTTGTTGACGATCCACGGCCCGCGGAAGCGCGCACGCAGGGCGCGGTAATCGAAGGCGATGTTGTGGCGGTCGCCGCCGGTGGCGCCTTCGATGACATGCACGAAGGCCAGACCGTCGATGCTGTCCAGACGCTCCACCGCGCGCTCGAAAAGCGCCTGTGGCGTGCTGTCGTGGGCATCGTTTGCAGGCGTGGTGGGCGACAGACGCACGCCGGTCCGCCCCGCACCGATGGCTCCGGCCACCGCCTGCACCACTTCGAACAACAAGCGCGTGCGGTTTTCGATGCTGCCGCCGTAGGCGTCGTGGCGGTGGTTGCTGCCGTCGCGCAGGAACTGGTCGATCAGATAGCCGTTCGCTGCATGCACCTCCACCCCGTCGAAGCCGGCGGCGATGGCGTTGCGCGCGGCGTTCCGGTAATCCTCGATGATGCCCGGTATCTCATCCAGCGCCAGCGCGCGGGGTGTGGAGACGTCTTCGAATCCTTGTGCGGTGAAGGTCTTGGCATCGGCGCGGATGGCACTGGGGGCCACCGGTACTTCGCCCTCCGGCAGCAGGCTGACATGCGAGATACGGCCGACATGCCAGAGCTGCAGGACGATCCTGCCGCCACGTGCGTGCACGTTGTCTGTCACCTTCTTCCAGGCCTGCACCTGGTCGTCGCTATGGATGCCGGGCGTGTCCAGGTAGCCTTGGCCGAGCGGACTGATCTGGGTGGCCTCGGCGATCAGCAGGCCGGCGCTGGCGCGTTGTCCGTAGTATTCGGCGGCCAGCGGCGAAGGGACGCGGTCGGACTGCGCGCGGTTGCGGGTCAGCGGGGCCATGACGATGCGGTTGGCGATGTCGATGTCACCCAGGCGGGCAGGGGAGAACAAGGGGGTGTCGGTCTGCGACATGGAAGCTCCTGGCAGGTGGGGAAGGACATGCGGGGGTCCTCCGTCGAGTATGCGGCGTTGGCTGTTGCAGCGATGGAAAGGGCCGTTGCGGGAACCGGCGTGCGGCTAGTGCCGATTGCTTTCACGGTGCTGCCACGGCCATCGCGCCAGCCTCTGCGGAATGCCGAGGAGGTGGTCATGGAGTTGAACCAGGATGTGTCCCTGCTGCTGCGCGTGGCGGCGGCGATGCTGTTCGGTGGCGTGCTGGGTTTCGAGCGCGAGCTCGGCAAGCATGCCGCCGGGTTGCGCACGCATATGTTGATTGCCGGCGCGGCGGCGCTGATCGTCGGCCTGGGCGATTCGGTGGCCGAGCATTTCCAGCAGGACCAGTACCGCGACCTGCTGCAGGTGGACCCCATCCGCCTGATCGAAGCGGTGGTCGCCTGCGTCGGTTTCATCGCTGCCGGCACCATCCTGCGCGGCTCCACGGAGAAGGACGTCAGCGGCCTGACCACCGCCAGTTCGCTGATCATGAGCGGGGCCATCGGCATCGCGGTGGGCATCGGCGCGTATGTGATCGCCACCGGCGTGACGGTGCTGTGCCTGATCGTGCTGGCGGTGATCCGCCTGATCGAGCGCCGCCTGTAGCCACGGCAGGTTGCCCGCGCGTGGCACCCGCTGGCGGCATGCCGCACGGTACGCGCATCCACCACGTGCTTTCCACGCGCAGGTCTGCCAGAGTGACGCCATGATCATCTCCGCCTCCACCGATTACCGTGCCGCCGCACAGCGTCGGCTGCCGCCGTTCCTGTTCCATTACATCGACGGCGGTGCCTACGCCGAACAGACGCTCAGGCGCAATGTCGCCGATCTGTCCGACATCGCACTGCGCCAGCGGGTGCTTCGCGACATGAGCGCACTGGACCTGGGTATCGAGCTGTTCGGAGAGTCGCTGGCAATGCCGGTGGCGCTGGCGCCGGTGGGCCTGACCGGCATGTATGCGCGGCGCGGCGAAGTGCAGGCGGCACGCGCGGCCGACAGTCGCGGCATACCGTTCACGCTGTCCACCGTGTCGGTATGCGCGATGGAAGAAGTGGCGCCGGCCATCCAGCGGCCCATGTGGTTCCAGTTGTACGTGCTGCGCGACCGCGGCTTCATGCGCAATGCGCTGGAACGCGCGCAGGCAGTGGGAGTCACCACCCTGGTGTTCACCGTGGACATGCCGGTGCCGGGCGCGCGTTATCGCGATGCGCATTCGGGCATGAGTGGCGCCCATGCCGCGCTGCGCCGCATCGGCCAGGCCATCACCCATCCGCGCTGGGCCCTGGATGTGGGCCTGCGTGGCCGTCCGCATGATCTCGGCAACATCTCCGCCTACCGCGGCCATGCCACCGGCCTGGCCGATTACATCGGCTGGCTGGGCAGCAATTTCGATCCGTCCATATCCTGGAAGGACCTGGAATGGATCCGCGCGTTCTGGAAGGGGCCGATGGTCATCAAGGGCATCCTGGACCCGCAGGATGCGCGCGATGCCGTGCATTTCGGGGCCGATGGCATCGTGGTATCCAACCATGGCGGACGCCAGCTGGACGGCGTGCTGTCCACCGCGCGCGCGTTGCCGGCCATTGCCGATGCGGTGCACGGTGACCTGAAGATCCTTGTCGATTCCGGAGTGCGCAGCGGGTTGGACGTGGTGCGCATGCTGGCCCTGGGTGCCGACACCGTGCTGCTGGGGCGCGCCTTCGTGTATGCGCTTGCCGTGCACGGCCAGGCCGGCGTGGCCAATCTGCTGGACCTGGTGGCTCAGGAGATGCGCGTGGCGATGACGTTGACCGGCGCGCGCCGCATCGCCGACATCGGCGCGGATTCCCTGGTGGCGATGGCGGACCGGTAATGGCCGGCCACCCGCCGCGGCTTACGGCAGCGCCTGTGCCAGGTAGGACTCGATGACGTAACTGAAGGGACGCTGCCTGCTGTCGGACAACAGCGCATGCACTTCCAGCAGCACGCCCTGCGTGGCATCGCCACGCGGCGGCCAGTACGCCTGGTCACGCAGGGTGCGGCGCTGGAAATCCAGCGGCAGTACCACACGCCCGAACGGTTCATCGCTTTCGTCGAGCAGGGCATTCATGGCCGGCGTGAGCAGTTCGCGTACGTACCAGTTGTCGGCCTCGGACAGGACGCGCTCGCCACATACCAGCTGCACGCGGCGGTAACCCAGCGGCGTGCCGGCATCCACCTGCAATGCGGCGCGCACGTCCTGGGGGGCCTCGCGTTCCACGCCGGTCACGCGCAGGGCGCGTACCTGGGCACGCCTGGCCAGGCCCTGTTCGGCGCACCAGGCTTCCAGCGTCGCGGTGGCGCTGTGACCGGCGAGCAGCCGCTGGTGCAGTGTCTGGGCAAGTGCTGCGCGCGACACCTGCGGCTGCACCGTGGCGCTGGTGGCCGGCGCTTTCGCAGCGGCAAGGGGGGCCATCGGCGCGGCGGCCAGCAGCGAAGCGGCCTGCCAGCGGAGACGGTCGGTACGGTCGAACGGGCCCATGTGGATCCTGGGTGAAAGCTGGCCGACAGTCTACCCGCTCGGCGTGGGGCGTGGCGTGCACGCCGGTGGCGACGGGGCCGCTTGCAGCCCATCGTCCCCGTGCTGTGCGCCGCCCGCATCGGCCATCCGGCTGGCATCGCCGCAGGCGCAGCGGCAATGCGCCGTGCGTGCACGGTGGTGTTCCAGCACCCCGGCGAACAGCTCGGCACCCATGATGCCGGTGGGGAAGGCGATGATGCCGTAACCGAGCAGGATCGCGCAGGCGGTGATGAAGCGGCCCGCGCCGGTCTGTGGGGTCAGGTCGCCATAGCCGGTGGTGCTCATGGTGACCGTTGCCCAGTAGATGCCCACCGGAATGCTGGTGAAGCCATGTTCGGGGCCTTCAAGCAGGTAGATCACCGTGCCCAGCACCACCACCAGCAGCACCATCACGCCGATGAAGACCTGGATTCCGCGGCGCGCGCGCACCAGTGCTTCGCGCAGGTGGCGCATTTCGTCCAGGTAGACCGGCAGCTTCAGGATGCGGAACAGGCGCAGCAGCCGCAGCAGGCGGACATCGGCCAGCACGTGCAGGCCGGGCAGCAGCAGGGCCAGGAACACCGGCAGGATGGACAGCAGATCGACGATCCCGAAGAAGCTGCGCGCATACCGCCCGGGCGCACGCAGCAGCCACAGGCGCAGCAGGTACTCCAGCGCGAACAGGCCGGTGAACAACCACTCCAGCAGGCGCAGGAGCGTGCCGTGGCGGCGGTGCACGTCGGCCACGCTGTCGGCCATCAGTACCAGCGCACTGAGCACGATGAGCAGCATGACGCCGGCTTCGACGCGCCGCGCGAGCGGTTCGCGTGCAAGCAGCTGGCGGGCATCGTGGCGGAGACGGGCAGGGAAGCGGCGCATGGGCAGTGGGCGGATGCCGTTCGCGGCAGGGAGGGCGTCGGGCCGCGCAGCTTCGGCGTTCGCCTCCCGGCGGGGAATACAGCAATCGCGAAAAGCCGGGCATGCCGTGGCCAGCCCTTCCGCATCGGGCGCCGCGCGAGGACAGTGCGGGGCGGGGAGGGCAACATGTGCGTGCGCTTCATTTACCTGCTGTTGCTGCTGTCGGGCACTGCGTCGTCGACGCTGCACGTGCCGTCGCCACGGGTATACCGGTGCGGGCAGGCGACGACGTGGCGCTATCAGGATGTTCCCTGCGGCGAAGGCGAGCCGTCCACGCACTGGCGGCCGCCGCCGGGCAGTGCATCTGCTGCCCCCCGTGGCGGTGCAGGGCGCGGTTCGCGGCCGCCAGCCGCACCGCCACGACGCGCAGCCCGGGGCGGGCAGCAGCGTGGCCCGGCCGCGGCGCTGATCACGTTGCAGCAGGATCCGGCGGGTTGCGCGCGGATGAAGCAGGTGCGCGAGGCGTCCCTGCGCCGCCGCCAGCGCCCGGCCGGTTACCTGCTTGAACGTGAGTGGGAAGACCGCGTGCGCGAGGCCTGCCGCTGAACGTGAACGATGTGCAGCGGTGCGGATCGATGATCGGCGGATCATCGGCAAATCAGGCGTGTCCTATGGGGGAGCCGGTCAGGTCTGAATATCGTGGCGTCCCTCTCCCTGGGATATCCCTGCCTGTGCCTTCCTGCCCGCTGCGGCCCCAGGCACATGCCCCTTCCGGCAATGAACGCGATCCTGCACCGCATCGTCGCCGCACTCGTCCGGCCTTTCCGGGCCCGGTGCGATGACAGCGACTCCGACCTGCGCGTGCTGCGCAGCCATCCGCGTCGGCTGCTGTACGTGGCCGGTGCGTTGTTCAGCGTGCTGCTGCTGGCGGCGCTGGCGGTGGCGGTCGCGCTGCACGTGCGCAGCTACCAGCGCACGCGCCTGGAAGGTTTCGAACGTGCGGCCAGTGCGCTGGACGCGCAGCTTGGCCGGCACGATGTCAGCTATGCGCGGCTGGTGACGATGACCGAGTATGCCTGGCAGCATCCGGTGGATGATGATCCGGCCACGCGGATCGCCGACGTGCATGCGTACCTGGGCGAAGACCAGTCCACGGTACTGCAGCAGGGGACGCGCGGAGCACCGCAACGGGTGCTGGGGCTGGGAACCGAACGCTGGGCAGCCGAACGCCTGCAGCGCTATCTCGGGCTGGCGCGTTCGATGTCCATCATCAGTCCGATCGCGTTTTCGGGTGCCGGCGTGGAAGCCGCGGGTGCCGCCTATTTCCTCGATGCCACCGGCCATCTGGCGGTGGTCAACCAGGGCCTGGCCGGCAGCGGCATGACGTCCGCGCTGCAGGCCGATGACCGTGAGGCACTCTTCGAACAGTTGCGCGCGTATGCCAACCTCACCCCACCGGCATCGCCGGGCGACACCGTCGCGGCCCTGCGCCCTGCCGCTGGCAATGCGCGCGCGCGTCTCGGCTTCGCCGCGCATCCGGTCACCGGCCGGCCGTCGCTGGTATCCGCGTTTCCCGCCCGCGACGGCACGCGCAGCCTCGGCGTATTCGTCGCCTTCGAACCGGTGGATGGCCTGGCCCGCGTGCTGCGCGAGGCCAGCGACAGCAACCTTCTTGTGGTCGCACCGAACGGGCAGGTGATCCTGGGTTCGCGCCACCGCGCCGGCGAATCGCTGGTCGGCAGCCTGCACGATGCCGGCCTGTGGATGCAGGGCCGCGGCGGCGTGCGGACCTACCGTCGTGGCAGCCGCTTCTTCATCGCATCGGTGGTGGCCGGTACCGACTGGTCACTGGTCACCACCTACGACTGGCGTGACCTGGTGGCCGGTGGGCAGCGCGTGCTGCTGCTGGCGGCGGTGGTCTGGGCGCTGCTCACGGTGGGCGTGTGGCTGGTGCTGGCATGGATGGAACGCCGCGTGCTGGCGCCGGCCGCCAGGCGGGCCGAGCATGTATTCGCAAGCGAACAGCTGTCGCGTTCGGTGATCCAGATGACGCCTACCGGCCTGTGCCTGGTGGACATCGGCCACTGCGAGCCGGTGGTGCAGAACGAACTGGCGCGGCGTTACGCCGGTGATGCCGAGAGGGCCGGCCTGGCGTTGTACCAGGCGCTGATCGACGGCTACCGGGATGCGCTGCCGTCGGCGGAGGATGAGGTAGACATCCGACGCTTCGAACTGTCGCATCCGGCGGCGCGCCGCACGCCGGCGCGACACCTGCTGGTGGGCGCCACGCGGGTCAGTTACGAGGGCCGGCCGGTGCTGCTGTGCGCGCTGCAGGATCTGACCGCGCGGGTGGAACTGCAGGCGCAGCAGGAACGCCTGCGCGAGGAGGCCGAGGCCGCCACCCGCGCGCAGTCGCGCTTCCTGGCGACCATGAGCCATGAAATCCGCACGCCGCTGCATGGCATCCTCGGCCACCTGGAACTGTTCGCGCGTTCGCCGCTGGACGAGGAGCAGCGTGCGCGGCTGCGGCGCATCACCCAGTCGGCACACTCGCTGCTTTCCATCATCAGCGACGTGCTGGACCTGGAACGCATCGAAGCCGGGCGCCTGGACATGGAAGCGACGCGGCTGGAGCCGATCGTGGTGCTGGAACGGGTGGCGCTGCTGTACGCGCCGCTGGCCCAGGGCAAGGGCGTGGACCTGGACCTGGTGGTCGATCCGCGCTTGGCAGCTGCGTGCATCGCGCCGGTGGCGCGCATCGAACAGGTGCTGCGCAACCTGGTCAGCAATGCCGTCAAGTTCACCCCGTCAGGGCGGATCGAGATCCGCGCGATGCCCGGGGCGGGCGCTGGACGCCTGCGCATGGAGGTGGCCGATTCCGGTATCGGCCTGGGTGAACTGCAGCAGCAGCGGCTGTTCCAGCCGTTCACGCAGGCCGATGCGTCGGTCGGCGACCAGTACGGCGGCTCGGGGCTGGGGCTGTCGCTGTGCCGCCAGCTGTGCCAGTTGATGGGCGGCGATATCGAGGTGCGCAGCACGCCCGGGGTCGGCAGCGTCTTTGCCTTCGAGGTGCAGGTGCGGCCCTGCCGCCGCCGCGTGCGGCCGGCGATGCATCCGCTGTCCGGCCGCCGCGTGCTGCTGCATTCGGCCGTGGTGTCCTGGCGCGACGAGCTGGCAAGGCGCCTGCGTGGCTGGGGCGCCGAACCGGCGGTGCTGGAGGCCCTAGAACAGCTGGATACGGAACCTGCGTTCGCGGCGCTGCCGCTGGTGCTGTTCGAGCGCACCCTGCCGCCGGCCCGGCCGCGCGCGCTGCGGGCGTGCGAACGCGTGGTGCGGGTGCGCGCCGATGGTCCGCTGCGGGCGGCACGCCGCGACGGCGAATGGTGGGCATCGTGCTATTCCGGGCAGACCCTGCTGCATGCGTTGCTGGACGACAGCGCGACGCCGGAGCCGCCGGCCGCTGGCGCGATGGCGGCGCATGCCGTGATCGGCTAGATTCGACACCATCTGCACGGCGCCTACCAAGGACAGGGTTTGAATTCTCTGCCATCCACCGATGCAAGTGCGGCGCAGGGCCGTCCGGCGCTGTCCGCGCTGCGGCGCAGCCAGCGGCGGCTGCTGTTCGGCGGTGGCGGTTTGATCAGCCTGCTGATCGTGCTGACGGCAGTGTTCGCGGCGGTTGCCGAAATCAACGATTTCCACGCAGCGCAGCGCCAGGCCTTTGTCGAGGCCCGTTCTTCGGTCGATTATTTCCTGTTCCAGCGCGACCGCGCGTATGCCACCAGCATCAACGGCAACGATGCGATGTGGAGCGGACAGCGCGCCTACCTGCAGCGCCAGGGCGAGCCGCTGGCGGCACGCTTCCTGCAGGCCGGTGGCGAGCTGCTGGTGCGCGCCGAAGGCGCGGCCGCCGTGCCATGGCTGGTGCTTGGCCGGCAGGGCACGCCGCTGCCACGGCCGCTGCTGGAGGCGTACCTGGGCATGATGGTGGAGTATTCGGCCTACACCACCGCAGCGACAAGCGCGTTGCGCGTGCCCGGCACGCTCACCATGTATGCCTATGAACCACAGGGGCGCCTGCTGGCGGTTGCAGGTGTTGCCGATGAGGCGCAGCTGCTGCGCGCGCTGCGCGTGGACACGCGCGAGGAAGCCTTCGCACGCCTGCTGGCTGCCGAACAGCTTGTCCATGGCGTGCGGGTGGCACCGGGACCGGTGCAGAGCGCCACCGCCAGCGGCCGCGTGGTGTCGCGCTTCGACGCCAATCCGATTTCCGGACAACCGTCGCTGGTGGGCGTGCAGACGCTTGCCGACGGGCGTACGGCGTACTTCCGCCGCGTGCTCTTCGAACCGGTGGAGGGCATCCGTTCGCGGCTGGACGACCGCGAATCAGGCGCCTTCGCGGTGATCACCCGCGACGGGCGCACCGTGCTGCGCACCGCGGCGATGGCACGCGATGTCACGCCGCAGCTGGCCGGGAGGGTGGCCCGCGCCGAACAGGCGGCAGGCGGCGACGGTCGTCTCTATCTGGACGGTCGTTTCGTGGTGCATGGCACGCTGGCCGGCGTGGACTGGTCGCTCATCCACCTCTACGGCTGGGCGGACATGTGGCATGACAAGGGCGCGCGGCTGCTGGCACAGGCGCTGGCGGCGCTGACCATCCTGGGCGCGCTCTGGCTGCTGTTGCTGCGCATGGACCGCCGCGTCTTCGCGCCTGCGCTGGCTGATGCATCGCGCGTGTATGAAAGCGAAGCGTTGAGCCGGGTCATCATCGATACCTCGCCGGTGGGCCTGGTGCTGATGGACCCGGACAGCGGCCAGCCACTGGTGGAAAATGAACTGGCGCGGCACATGGCAGGTACTGCCGCAGGCAACGGTGGCCCGGGCCTGTATGCGCTGCTGGCCGAGCATGCGCGGCAGCAGGAACCGCAGCCGGTGCAGGAGTTCCAGTGGCTGGCGGCAGAAGAGGGCGATGCGCAGGTACGGCTGCAGGTATCCATGGCACTGGCCGCCTGGCGCGAGCGGACCGTGTGGGTATGCGCCTTGCGCGATGTCACCGCGCAGGCCGAACTGGAGCAGACCCTGCGCCACGCGCGCCGCGATGCCGAACTCGCGCGCGAGGCTGCCGAATCCGCTTCGCGCGCCAAGACCGCTTTCGTGGCGACGATGAGCCACGAGATCCGCACGCCGCTCAATGGCGTGCTGGGCCATCTGGAGCTGCTGGCGCGCTCGCCGATGCAGGAGGGGCAGCGCGAGCGCCTGGAGCGCATCCGCCTGTCGGCCGATGCGTTGATGGACATCATCAGCGACGTGCTGGATTTTTCGAAGATTGAAGCCGGGCAGCTGGACATCGACCCGGTGCGCTTCACGCCACGGCCGCTCATCGAGCAGGCCGCGCTGCTGTATTCGGCGCAGGCGCAGCGCAAGGGCGTCAAGCTCTACTACGCCATTGAACCGGCGCTGGAGCGTGCGGTGGTCGCCGATGTGCATCGCATCAGGCAGATCCTCAACAACCTGGTCAGCAATGCGGTGAAGTTCACCGAATCCGGGCGCATCGTCATCCGTGCCGCGCTGCTGGAACGGCCGCGTGATGCTGCACCGATGCTGCGCCTGCAGATCGTCGATTCCGGCATCGGGCTGGACGAGGCGCAGCTGGCCCAGCTGTTCCAGCCGTTCCAGCAGGCCGATGCGAGCATCTCGCGGCGTTATGGCGGCAGTGGGCTGGGCCTTGCGTTGTGCCAGCAGCTGGCGCGCCTGCTGGGCGGCAGCATCCGCGTGGAAAGCACGCTGGGCGTGGGCAGCGTCTTCAGCCTGGATGTACCGGTGCAGGCCGTGGATGATGAAGCACCGTCTGTCGAGCCACCCTTGCGCGGCCGGCGCGTGACCCTGCTGTCGGCGTCCGCCGAATGGCGCAGCGAGATCGGCCAGCTGCTCGGCCGCCGTGGCGCGGATGTGACGGTGATCGAACAGCCGGAGCAGTTCGTTGGCGACGCCGCAGATGCCACCGCGCTGGTGTTCGGCGAGCGCCGTGCATGGAGCGTGGAAGACGAGGATGCATTGCTGGCGCGCCATGGCCGGGTGGTGCGTGCCAACGTGGGCGGGCCGCTTTCGCCGGAACAGCGTGCCGACGGCATCCACGTGAACTGCTATGCCAGCGACGCGCTGGTGCTGGCGCTGGGCCGCCCACGGCTGGCGCCGGTGGTGGCCGATGTCGCCTCGCGGCCGGCCAGCGGGACGCATGGTCGGGTGCTGCTGGTGGAGGACAACCCGGTCAACCGCGAACTGATCCAGCAGCAGCTGGAAGAGCTCGGTTTCGGCGTGGATACCGCGGAAAACGGCCGTGAGGCGCTCGCCACGTGGCAGGAGGACGAGCACCTTGCGGTGCTGACGGACATCAACATGCCGGTGATGGATGGCTACCAGCTGGCACGTGCGCTGCGTGCACGCTCGGCGACCCTGCCGATCCTGGCGGTCACTGCTACCGCGCTGGCCAGCGAACGCGAACGTTGCCGTGAAGCGGGCATCACCGACCTGCTGCTCAAGCCGATGAACCTGCAGGCGCTGTCGCGTGCCCTGCAGCGTTACCTGGGGTCGCCGGCCGCGCATGCTGCGCCGTCAACCCCGTCGCCGTCACCTGAAGGGGCCACGCCGGACATGCCGGAAAAGCTGCGCCGGGTGTTCGTGGACAGCAGCCGCGATGATCTGGCGCGTGTCCATCTTGCGTGGCAGGAGGAGGACCTGCAGACCCTGCTGGACCGCATGCACGCATTGAAGGGCGTGCTGATGATGGTTGGCGAGCACGGCCTTGGCCGGCGCTGCGGGGACATCGAGGCGGCGCTGCGCGAATCGACGGCGCCGCCGGGGCCTGTGCTGCGGCAGCTGCTGGCGGACCTGGATGCGCTGGTGGAACGCCACGCGGCGCTGCTGTCGTCCTGATCGGATGCGTCGGCCGCGGCGGCTCAGCCCTTCTTCGCCCGTCCGCCCAGGCCCAGTTCCACCGCATGCTTGAACAGGTCGGCATCGCGTTCGATGCCCAGCTTGGCCATGCCGTTGATCTTCTGGGTGCTGATGGTCTGCTTGCGACGCCCCAGCCTTTCGGCGATCTCATTGACGCTCAGGCCGCTCACGAACAGCGACAGCACCTCGTGTTCGCGGGGCGACAGGGCCACCGGTGCGCGCAGGGTTCCCCGCGGCGGCAGCAGCGGGGCGATGCTGGGTGACAGATAGCGCCGGCGTACGTAGGCGGCCGTCACCGCAGTGGGCACATGGCCGACGTCATCGGCCTTGCTGAGGATATGGTTGATGCCGGATGCGGCCAGTGCCTGCACGATGGCCGGCTGGTCCATGCCGGTGAACACCACGATATGCAGCTCCGGATAACGCCTGCGCAGGAACTCCAGCAGCTCCAGGCCATCGCCGTGCGTCCCGCGGGGCATGGCGTAATCGGTCACCAGCACATCGCAGGGATGTGCATCCAGCAGTGCGATGAGTTCGGTGGAATCGGCCGCCGAGCCGACGTGCTGCAGGGCCGGAACCGGGTCGAGCGTCGCCTCGATGGCCATGCGGATCAGCGGGTGATCGTCGGCCACGGCGACCCTGATCGAATTGTCGTCCATTCTGGACTCCCTGTGTCATGGTGAACCGGCGTGGAGTGCGGTCGCGGCGCAACTATAGGCCTTTCAAGCGCCATGATGGCATTCTTGAGCTGAATCTCTTGCCTTCCAGGAATGCCGACGTGACTGTCCATATCGCAATCGCCGACGACCATCCGGTCCTGCTGGCTGGCATGGAAAACCTGCTGCAGGCGCAGCCGTCGCTGTCCATCGCCGGCCTGGTCAAGGATTCCACCGCCCTGGTGGAACTGGTCAGCAGTACCAGCGTGGACGTGGTGATCACCGATTTCTCCATGCCGCATGGGCGTTACGGCGACGGAATCGCCATGCTGCGTTTCCTGCAGCGACGTTTTCCGAAGATCCAGCTGGTGGTGCTGACCGGCATGGAAAGTCCATTGGTGTTGGGCAACATCCGTGCTGCCGGCGTGCGTTGCATCCTCAGCAAGTCCGATCCGTTGCCGCATCTGCTGCCAGCCGTGGGGGCCGCATGCAGCGGTGGCAGCTATCTCTCGCCGGAAATCCAGCGCCTGCTGGACGACGCGCCCGGCGACAGCGACGGGGCGGCCCGCCCTTTGTCACGCCGTGAAGGCGAGGTGCTGCGCATGTATGCCGAGGGACTTTCGGTCATCGAGATCGCCGGACGGGTCGGCCGCAGCCGCAAGACGGTCAGCACGCAGAAGATCGCGGCGATGCGCAAGCTCGGCCTGAAGACCGACGCCGACGTGTTCCAGTATGCGGTCGCGCACGGGCTGGTGAACGCCTCGCAGGTGGCGCGCGCCAGTGCCAGCGAGCCGGAGCAGGGCAAGCAGTAATGTCGGCCAAGCCTGTCCGCAGGTAGGGAACCAGGCGGGTTTTCAGGCCAATCCGATGCCCATCGGGCCGGCAGCGTCCTATCGTCATCCGGATTCCCCCCGAATCTGCCGGTGCCGATGTGCCCCCCGCTCCTGACCCACGCGTCATCCACCTGTTGGCGCAGTTCGCCGATCTGGGCGCGCCGGAACAGGCCGCGTTCCTGGATACGTTGAACGTGTATCTGTACACCTCGCCGCAGCGGCGACGGACCTTGCGGCTGGGCTGGGCGCGTGGCCTGGAAGCGCCGCACGATGAGGACGCGATCGCCTGCGGCTGCGGCGAAGCGCCGCGGAGACGCTGAGGGCCGATGGCGACGGATGGTAAGGTAGCGGACTGTTTCCAGCGAGTGCGAGACCGCCATGACCAGCAGCGCCTTCTATCCCATCGGAACCCCCGGCCAGCCGTGGAGCGAAGCCGACCGGGAGCAGTGGCGGGCACGCCAGCGCCGCCTGCGCCGCTTCGATGAGGATGTGCTGCCACGCATCGTCGCACTGGAAGATCGCTTTGAACGGGTGCAGTACGGTGCCCTGGACTATGCCGGCGAAGGTTATCCGTTGCTGGCGCTGCGCAGCCGCCACTGGGATCCGCGGTTGCCTGCGGCGCTGGTGACCGGTGGCGTGCATGGCTACGAAACCAGTGGCGTGATGGGCGCGCTGCAGTTCCTCGAACAGCGCGCGGATGCCTATGCCGGCAAGGTGAACCTGCTGGTGGTGCCGTGCGTGAATCCCTGGGGCTATGAGCGCATCAACCGCTGGAATTTCGATGCGGTGGACCCGAACCGGAATTTCCGCGCCGATGGGCCGGCGCGCGAATCCACCGCGCTGATCGGGCTCATCGCGCCGTACAAGGGCCAGTTCGCGCTGCACATCGACCTGCACGAGACCACCGACAGCGATGAGAGCGAGTTCCGGCCCGCGCTGGCCGCACGCGACGGCAAGCCGTTCGAGCCCGGCACCATTCCCGATGGCTTCTACCTGGTCGATGACAGCGACAATCCCCAGCCGGCGTTCCAGCAGGCGGTGATCGCCGCCGTGGAGCAGGTGACCCATATCGCCCCGGCGGACGACAAGGGCGAGATCATCGGTTCGCCGGTGGTGGCCAAGGGTGTCATCGAATATCCGCTGGTTGCGTTGGGTCTGTGCGCGGGCATCACCGGCGCGCGCCTTACCACCACCACCGAGGTGTATCCGGACAGTCCGCGTGCCACGCCAGCGCAGTGCAACGATGCCCAGGTGGCTGCGATCGACGCGGCACTGGCGTTCGTGCTGGAACACGCGCCCGCCGCATAAGCTCCACCGGGTGACGCCTTCCGCCCGTCGATCCGGCGGAAGGCGCTGACCCGCAGTCGGCACGGCCGTACGCTGCAGTGTGCCGCGGCGTGCCGTGGCCTGCGCGCAATCCATTGAAACGGCTGGCCTTGCGGCGGATGCCGCATTCGCGTGCACGCGTGGCTGACGCGAACAGCCTTATGCGCGACTGCGTTCGTTCATGCTTATCAGAAACGATGCATGTCACGCTTTCAAATATCCATCCAATTTCAACCGGAGCAGGGCGCTTTCATGGAAGCACTGGAGCCTCGAAACATGCCGGTGCGGACCCTGCGACCTGTCTTCGCCATGGCGTCGGTCATCGTTGTTGCGTTCGCGCTGTTCGTCAGCCTGTATCCCCTGGGGGCCGGCCGCCTGCTGATGCAGGCGCAGGACTGGGCATCGGCCAATGTCGGCTGGTATTACCTGCTGGCGATGACGTTGTACCTGGTGTTCGTCGTCGTCGCCGCGCTGTCGCGGTATGGCGACATCAAGCTCGGCGCCGACCACGACGAACCGGAGTTCAGCTATCTGTCCTGGGCCGGCATGTTGTTCGCGGCCGGCATCAGCATCACCCTGTTCTTCTTCTGCGTGTCCGAACCGCTGACCCACTACCTGCAGCCGCCGCAGGGTGCCAGCGCTGCCGGCGAGGCCGGCGCACGACAGGCCATGCAGTTGCTGTTCCTGCACTGGGGACTGCATGGCTGGGGCGTGTTCGCGCTGGCGGCGATGGCCATGGCCTACTTCGCATACCGCCACAACCTGCCCCTGGCGCTGCGTTCGGCGCTGTATCCGTTGATCGGCAACCGCATCAACGGGCCCATCGGCTACACCGTGGATGCGCTGGGCATCGTCGCCACGGTGTTCGGGCTGGGCGCGGACATGGGCTTCGGCGTGCTGCATCTCAATGCCGGGCTGGCGCACCTGTTCGATGCCGCATGCGCACTGGGTGCAGGTGACGCTGGTGGTGGTGATGATGGGCGCGGCGGTGGCGGTGGCGGTCACCGGCGTGGAAAAGGGCGTGCGCTGGATGTCCAACATCAACATGCTGCTGGCCATCGCGCTGGTGCTGTTCATGCTGTTCGCCGGGCCCACCCAGCACCTGCTGGGCACCCTGATGCAGAATGCCGGCGACTACCTGGGTGGCGTGGTCGGCAAGAGTTTCGATGTCTACGCCTACGGCGGGCGCCCCGGCTGGATGGGCAGCTGGACGGTGTTCTACTGGGCGTGGTGGATCGGCTGGTCGCCGTTCGTGGGCCTGTTCATCGCGCGCATCTCGCGCGGGCGCACCATCCGCCAGTTCGTGTTCGGCGTGCTGCTGATTCCGCTCGGCTTCACCCTGGCGTGGCTGTCGATCTTCGGCAACAGCGCCCTGGACCAGGTGCTGCATCATGGCCAGTCGCAGCTGGCACAGCTGGCCATCGACGATCCGCCAACGGTCCTGTACGCGCTGCTGGACAGCTACCCGTGGAGCCGCGCGGTGATCGGGGTGACGGTGCTGGTGAGCTTCATCTTCTTCGTGACTTCGGCCGACTCCGGGGCGGTGGTGCTGTCCACGCTGTCCTCGCACGGTGGTGCGCCCGAAGACGATGGTCCGCGCTGGCTGCGGGTGTTCTGGGGCGCGGTGACGGCGGTGGTGACCGCCGGACTGCTGCTGGCGGGCAACATGGATGCACTGAAATCGGCGGTGGTACTGGCGTCGCTGCCGTTCTCCGCCGTGCTGCTGCTGATGATGTGGGGGTTGATGCGTGCGTTCTCCGATGAATCCCATCGCAAGCGTGCGCTGCAGTACCGGGCATCACCGCTGATCGGCGCCAGCCGCCATCACCAGGGCTGGCGGCAGCGACTCGGCAGGGCGGTGAACTTCCCGGTGCGCGACCAGGTGTACCGCTTCATGGATGCCGAAGTGAGACCGGCGATGGAGGCGGTGGCCGAGCAGCTGCGCGGACAGGGCTGGGAGGTGACCACGCGCCTGGACGCTGGCGACATGCAGCTGTCGGTGGACCATGGCGAGCAGCAGGATTTCCTGTACCGGGTGATCCAGGCCGGTTACCGGGTGCCGTCATTCGCCTCGCACCGCGCGCGAAACCGCCGCTATTACCGCGCCGAAGTGCATCTGTATGAAGGCAGCCAGGATTACGACCTGGTGGATTACAGCCGCGAACAGATCATCAACGACATCATCAGCCAGTACGAACGCCACGTGCAGTTCCTGCACCTGAGTCGGTGACGGCACCGGCGGGAGCGTGCGCGTCGGGTAGAGCCGAGCTCTGCCCGGCTGAAGCGGGGCAGAGCCCCGCTCTACGTGGCGGGCGCGGCATGCGACTGTTCGTCGCGCAAGGCATGACACCCCTCATGTTGTGTTGACCTTGTCGAAAATCCCCATTATGTTGTGGTCACTGCTTCCGGTCAGCCGCCGCCGCCAGAAGCCTTCAAGCGTCGAGGCGGCCGCCACTCCGGGTTTCCGCTTCGCCGCCGCCGCCTTCGTTGCGGACCCAGGTCGCCCCCCACGGACCGGATACCGGCCGCAGGTGCAGGCATTGCCGACGACCTCCGTTCCCGCGCGATGGCATGACCCGATCGCCTGCGCGCCGGTATCACGCGCAGGATAGTGAACGCGGCAGGCGCCCGGCGTGTGCCGCGTGGAGCGCAGTCCCATGAACGACAGTTTCTCCCGCATGGCCGAACCGGCCAGCGATGGCGCATGCATGGCCACGGGCGGCGAGCGCGTGGCCACGTGGATCACCAAGGAAGCCGGCAACCGGCGCCTGCCTTTCGACCCCGCGCGCCTGCAGCGCAGTATCGACCGCATCCACCGCGACCTGCCGCAACTGGATGTGGACGACTACCGGCGCAGCGTGCAGGTCATGGTCGAACGCAAGCCCAGCATCAGCGCGGACGACCTGGTGGACCTGCTGATCCGCGAGGCCGAATCGCGCGTGGACCTGGTGGCACCGGAATGGGAGGCCTTCGCTGCGCGCCTGTACCTGCGGCGCCTGTACAAGCGCGCCAGCCGCAACCGCTTCTACGATGCCAGCCTGCAGTACGGATCATTCGTGGGCCTGCAGGAAAGCCTGGCCGACCGCCGCGTGTACAGCAACGACATCCTGCGCTGCTATTCCAAGGAGGAACTGCAGCAGGCCGGCGCGATGATCGAACCTGCACGCGACCTGCTGTTCGCCTACAACGGCCTATACCTGCTGGCTACCCGCTATCTGGCCACCGACGCCAGCCGCGAAGTCTACGAACTGCCGCAGGAGCGCTGGGTGACCATCGCGCTGTACCTGATGCAGGACGAGGGCGGCCCTGGCGAGAGTGGGCGCGAACGGCGCATGCAACTGGTCGGCGAGGCGTACTGGGCGTTGTCGAACCTGTACATGACGGTGGCCACGCCGACGCTGGCCAACGCCGGCAAGGTGGGCGGGCAGCTGTCCAGCTGCTTCATCGATACCGTGGACGACAGCCTGCAGGGCATCTACGACTCCAACACCGACATCGCGCGCGTGTCCAAGCATGGCGGTGGCGTGGGCGCCTACATGGGCTATGTACGCAGCAGCGGTGCACCCATCCGTGGCGTGCCCAACTCCTCCGGTGGCGTGGTGCCGTGGATCAAACAGCTCAACAATACGGCGGTGTCGGTGGACCAGCTGGGCCAGCGCAAGGGCGCGGTGGCGGTATACCTGGACATCTGGCATCGCGACATCGAGGCCTTCCTGGACCTGCGCCTGAACAACGGTGACCAGCGCCTGCGCGCGCATGATGTGTTCACCGCTGTCTGCATCCCGGACCTCTTCATGGAAGCCGTGGAGCGGCGTGGCGACTGGTACCTGTTCGATCCGCACGAGGTGAAGCAGGCCAAGGGCTGGTACCTGCAGGATTTCTTCGATGAGGAACGCGGGCAGGGCAGTTTCCGCGAGCGCTATGCCGACCTGGTGGCCGACGAACGCATCAGTCGCCGTACCGTGCGCGCCATCGATCTGTTCAAGCGGATCATGGTCAGCCAGCTTGAGACAGGCAATCCTTTCCTGTTCCATCGCGACGAGGTCAACCGCAGGAACCCGAACAAGCATTGCGGCATGGTGTATTCAAGCAACCTGTGCACCGAGATCCTGCAGAACATGAGTCCGACGCGGAAGATCCAGGAGATCGTCAGCGGCGACCAGATCGTCACCACGCGCGGGGCCGGCGATTTCGTGGTCTGCAACCTGTCCTCGATCAACCTGGGGCGCGCCATCGCAGCGCCGGAGGACCTGCTGGCCAGCGACGTTCTGGAGCGGCTGGTGCCGATCCAGGTGCGCATGCTCGACAACGTCATCGACCTCAACGCATTGCCGGTGCCGCAGGCCACCATCACCAACCAGCGCTACCGCGCCATCGGCCTGGGAACGTTCGGCTGGCACCATCTGTTGGCCCAGCAGGCAATCCACTGGGACGCGGTGGAAGCCGAGGAACTGGCCGACCGCCTGTACGAGCGCATCAACTTCCTGGCCATCCAGGCCAGCATGCAACTGGCGCGGGAGAAGGGCCGTTACCCGATGTTCGCCGGCAGCGACTGGCAGACCGGCGCCTATTTCCGCCAGCGTGGCTATTGCGATGCTGCCTGGCAGCAGCTGGCTGACGAGGTCGCCCACCATGGGTTGCGCAACGGCTGGCTGCTGGCGGTGGCACCGAACATGAGCACCGCGCAGATCGCCGGCTCCAGTGCATCCATCGACCCCATCTACAGCGCGTTCTATTACGAGGAAAAGAAGGACTACCGGCGTCCGGTGGCCGCGCCGGACCTGTCGCCGGACACCTGGCCGTACTACGAAAAGGGCGCCTACCAACTGGACCAGTTCGCCAGCGTGCGCCAGAACGCGCGGCGCCAGCGCCATGTGGACCAGTCCATCAGCTTCAACCTGTACGTGCCCAGCAGCATCCGCGCCAGCACGCTGCTGGAACTGCACCTGGCCGCATGGCGGGCAGGGCTGAAGACCACCTACTACGTGCGTTCCAGCGACATCGACGTCGGCGAATGCGAGTGGTGCGCCAGCTGACCCCCAAGCGTAGTGCCGGGCTCTGCCCGGCAGAAAGGTACAGACATAACCAGGGCAAACAACCATGGCCACTCCCCTCGACCGCATCCGGATTCTCGAACCGCGCCACCCCAACCGCAGCACCGGCATCATCAACGGCCACACCAGCGGCATCCTGAACTGGAACGACATCGCGTACCCATCGTTCTACCGTGCATACAAGGAACTCTCCACCAACTTCTGGATCCCCGACGAGGTGGACATGAAGCTGGACGCGCGCCAGTCCGGTGAACTGTCAGCGCGCGAGAAGAACGCCTACGATTCCATCATCGGCCTGCTGGCCACGCTGGACTCCCCGCAGACACGCTTCATCTACAACGTGGCCGAATACATCACCGATCCGGCAGCACATGCCAACGCCGCCATCATCGGCCAGCAGGAAGTGATCCACAACGAGAGCTACAGCTACGTGCTGGCCTCCATCACCGATCTGCCGAACCAGAACCGCGTGTTCGAGATCGCCAGGACGCACCCGACCATCCTCAGGCGCAATGCGCCGATCATGGCGTCCTACGATGATTTCCTGCGCGAGAAGAGTGCCGAGACACTGCTACGCTCGCTGATCCAGTCGTCCATCCTGGAAGGCATCAACTTCTATTCCGGCTTTGCGTTCTTCTACAACCTGGTGCGGCAGAACCGCATGAACGGCACCGGCAAGATCATCAGCTTCATCAACCGCGACGAACTGGCGCACACCAAGTTCATCAGCGAGGTGATCCGCGCCATCGTCGGCGAGAATCCCGAGCTGCAGACCGATGAACTCACCGCCTACGTGCATGCCGCGTTCGAACATGCCATCGAACTGGAAGTGCAATGGTCGTCGGAAGTGCTGGACGGCATCGATGGCATCGACGTGGACGAGATGGTGCGCTACGTGAAATACCGCGCCAACAAGATGGCCGGCATGCTCGGCATCGAGCGCCTGTACAGCGATGCCACCGACAACGTGATGCCGTGGATCCGTGCGTACGCGGACAACTTCACCGAAACCAAGACCGATTTCTTCGAGATGCGCAATGCGAGCTACCGCAAGACCAACCTCGACAATGGCTTCGACGACCTGTGAACCGCTGCGCATCCTGCTGGTGGTGGCCTCGCTCAGCGGCAATACCCGTGAACTGGCACGCCGGATCGCCGCGCACTGCCACGATGCCGGGCACCACGTCCACTGGCAGGAAGCGGACGCGCTGGATGGCCCGTCATGCATCGCCGCCGGGGACGCCGACCTGGTGTTGCTGGGCAGCTGGACCGACAACGGTGGGCGTACGCCAACGGAAATGAAGGCGTGGGTGACGCGCCTGGGCGACGGCGGCCGCCACCTGCACCAGGTGGCGGTGTTCGGCACCGGCGAGACGCAGTGGGGACAGGAGTATTTCTGTGGCGCGGTGCATGGGCTGGCCCGCCATTTCCACAGCCGTCACCCGCCGCTGACCATTGAACAGATGCCGCATGGCCGGCACGACGCACGGATCATCGGCGAATGGACCCATGCCGTACTGGCGGCGGCCGCGCAGGACAGGGCATCAGGCACCCAAGGGAAGACGGAAGGCATGAGGATCATCGATGCAGCAACGATCGAGCAGGTGCGCAGCGTCATCGCCTCACAGCCACGCCTGCTGGTGGATTTCCACAAGGACCAGTGCCCGGCGTGCCGGATGCTGGAACTCGCACTGCAGCGGGTGGCCGGCGGCGGCGCGGGCGCGGGCGTGACCCTGCTGCGGGTGCGCATGGAAGTGGTCGGCGAAGCGTTCTTCCGCAGTCTCGGGCTGCGGCAGACGCCGACGCTGGCGCTGTTCCGTGACGGCCAGGAAATGCTGCGGATGGCCGGCTACCAGAGCCCGCCGCAGATACAGGCGGCGATGGCCGCGGACCTGTCGTGAGGGCCGCTGGCGCTGCGGTTCAGCGCTGGCGGCGGAAGGCGGCCGGGGTGCGTGCGCCGACGATGATCATCCGCACCATCGTGGAG
>JAFAFF010000354.1 GCA_023423605.1 Pseudomonadota bacterium | reverse complement strand
AACCTGAAGCACGTGGCCATGGCCGATGAATCGGTCTGCATCGGCCCGGCGCCCTCGTCGGAAAGCTACCTCAACATCCCGGCGCTGATCGCCGCGGCCGAGGTCACCGACGCGCAGGCCATCCATCCCGGCTACGGTTTCCTGTCCGAAAACGCCAACTTCGCCGAACGCGTGGAAGAGTCCGGCTTCGTCTTCATCGGCCCGAAGGCCGACACCATCCGCCTGATGGGCGACAAGGTGGAAGCGATCCGTGCCATGAAGGCGGCCGGCGTGCCGTGCGTGCCCGGTTCGGGCGGCCCGCTGGGCGACGATATCGTCGCCAACACCCGCATCGCCCGCGAGATCGGCTATCCGGTCATCATCAAGGCGGCAGGCGGCGGCGGTGGCCGCGGCATGCGCGTGGTGCATGCCGAAGCCTCGCTGAAGACCTCCATCGAAACCACCAAGAGCGAAGCCAAGGCCGCGTTCGGCAATGGTGAGGTGTACATGGAGAAGTTCCTGGAAAATCCGCGCCATGTGGAAATCCAGGTACTGGCCGATGGCCAGGGCAACGCCATCCACCTGGGCGAGCGCGACTGCTCCATGCAGCGCCGTCACCAGAAGGTGGTGGAAGAAGCACCGGCACCGGGCATCACTGCGGAGCTGCGCGAGGAGATCGGCAAGGTGTGCGTGGAAGCGTGCATCCGCATCGGCTACCGCGGCGCCGGCACCTTCGAATTCCTGTTCGAGGATGGCCGTTTCTACTTCATCGAAATGAACACCCGCGTGCAGGTGGAACACCCGGTCACCGAGATGGTCACTGGCGTGGACCTGGTGGTGGAGCAGCTGAAGATCGCGGCCGGTCAGAAGCTGTCCATCAAGCAGAGCGACGTGGTGCTCAACGGCCATGCCATCGAATGCCGCATCAACGCCGAAGACGCGGAAACCTTCGTGCCGAGCCCCGGCCTGATCACCGGTTTCCACGCCCCAGGCGGCCCCGGCGTGCGTGTGGATACGCACATCTATTCCGGCTACCGCGTGCCGTCCAACTACGATTCGATGATCGGCAAGCTGATCGTGCACGGTCCCGACCGCGAGACCGCCATCGCCCGCATGCGGGTGGCGCTGAGCGAGATGGTGGTGGAAGGCATCAAGACCAACGTGGCCCTGCAGCAGCGCATCATGCGCGACAAGGGCTTCCAGGCCGGTGGCCAGAACATCCATTACCTGGAAAAGCGCCTGGCCGAACGCAAGACCAAACCCATTGCGTTGACCTGAGCAGGAGAGGTGACGACCAACGGTCGTCACCCACCGGGAAGGATTGCTCTCCCACCGGGAAGGATTGCTCTCCCACCGGGAAGGATTGCTCTCCCACCGGAGAGGATTGCTCTCCCGCCGGGAAGGGATCATTGCCTTCCGGCAAGGGGTCATTCCCCCTTGGAAAGGGCGTCACCCAGCGGGTGTCGCCCTTTGGCGCTTTCAGCGCTTTTCTGCAGGAATCTGGCTGCCCGGTACCGGGCGTACGCCGTTGGGCGAGGACGGATCCACGATCAGCATGGTTTCCGTGGAGCCATCCGGCCACACCACCTGGAAGGTACTGCCCGCCGGCAGCGATGCGAACGGCATGCCGCTCTGCGCGCGGTAGACCGCAGCGACCTGGCTGGCGCCGGCGCTGCGCGCGTCTGCGGTGGACTGCACCTTGGTGAGTTCCACGGTGGACAGCCGTCGGTAACGGTCTTCCTGGGTATCGATCATCAACAGGCCGACCGCCCCGGCCGAATAGGCAACGAACAGCGCCACCCAGAACCAGAACTTCGCCCCATGCAGGATTCGACGGTACTTCATCGCCTTTCCCTCTTTCCAATCAGTCGCTCGACCCATTCGGTCATTTTCTCAGCACCCTGCCGCGATACCGCAGCGTCATAAACGAAATCAGTGAAATCCTGTCCGGCATCCTCGGCACAGATGCCGCCATTGGCGCAGAAGCTGTTCATCAGCACGCTGTCTGCGCCACACGGCATACCCAGCTCGCAGGCTGCCACGCGCCACGCCAGCTCGCTCAGCGCCTCGCCGGCCACCATGCCGGTCATCGCGCGATCACCCGACGCACGCAGGCCCATCGCCGGCGCCAGGGCCATGTACGCCTCGGGATCGTGTGAATCGCGCACCCGTTCCACCAGTCCACGCCGATAGGCTTCATCGCGCTGCAGCGGCTGGCCGTCCGCCATCAACGATGCTTCCGCCGCCAGGTTGCCGTCCTGCGCGGCCTGACGGCGCTGCTGGAAGACCAGCGAGTAGTTCAAGCCGTCGCTGCTCACGAAACCGCCGCAGCGCGTCGCCACCCGCTGCCGTGCATCGGCCATCGCGGATGAAGCCCCGCTGCCCATGCCGGCCAGCACCTGGTTGTCCAGCTGGTAACCACCGGGGTCGTTCGCGTAGGGGCTGCAGTAGTCATACACGCGGCTCAGCATCCAGCGCGCTTCGACATTACCGGCATCGGCCTGCCAACGCAGCCGTTGTGCGTAGGCGAACAGATCGGTATCGCCCTCGATGTCCGCGCGGATGTCCAGCGGCAGACCGGAGGGAAGCGCTCCGCGCACGGATTCGGCCGCAAGCCTGCGCGCGAGCGCGGCCGGAACGGCGGCAGTTGCGCTGGATGTGTCCAGGTCGGCTGGCTGCATGTCCGTCACCATGCTCTCCGAACCGCCCGTGTGGCCCAGATGCCCACCCATGCGCATGCCTGCCGCGCCGAGCAATGCCACGGCAGGCACCACCAGAAGCCAGGTTTTCAATGCGGGGACGGACGCCATAGGGTCGTGGACACATAAGGCAAGGCACGGATTCTAGCAAGCCGTCACAGCGCTGCATGAACTGCGCCTCTTTCTGTCTCACGCTTCGCCGAGATAACAGACGGGTACCCGGATGGTCTAGCATTCCCTTCTTTGCCGGACGAAGCCTCCCCGCCATGCCGTTCCTGGAAATCACCCTGCGCTGCACCGAAGTCACCCAGCCCCGCTACGAAAACGCACTGGAGGACGTGGGTGCGCTGGCGGTGACCCTGCTCGACGCGCAGGCCGATACCAGCAACGAGCAGGCGATCCTGGAGCCGGGCGTGGGCGAAACGCCCCTGTGGGACACCGTGGTACTGAGCGCGCTGTTCCCGCACGATGCCGACGGCCTGGTATTGCTGGCCGCACTGGAAGCCTTCGATGCCGATCTGGACTGGTCTTCGGCCAGCTTCCGTGCCGTGCAGGACGAAGACTGGGAACGTGCCTGGCTGGATCAGTTCGAACCGCTGGCCTTCGGCGAACGCACCTGGATCGTGCCGTGGAACCACGAACTGCCGGCAGCAGCGCAGGCCGCGGACGCGGCCGTGGTGCGGCTGGACCCGGGCCTGGCGTTCGGTTCGGGCACCCACCCGACCACCGCACTGTGCCTGCGCTGGCTGGACGCTCTGGCCGGCGAAGGCCTGCTGAAGGACCAGCGTGTGCTGGATTTCGGCTGCGGCTCGGGCATCCTCGCGCTGGCAGCGTTGAAGCTCGGGGCCGCCGAAGCCATCGGCGTGGACAACGACCCGCAGGCACTGATCGCTACCGCAGACAATGCCGAGCGCAATGGTGAGCAGGCACGCATGCACGTGTACCTGCCGCAGGACGAACCCGTGGCGACCTATCCGATCGTGGTGGCCAACATCCTCGCCTCCGCGCTGGATGCACTGGCCGAACTGCTGACCGCGCGCGTCGCACCCGGCGGACGCATCGCCCTGTCGGGCATCCTGCACGGCCAGGAAGACGACCTGCTGAAGCGTTATGCGAGCTGGTTCGACGACCTGCAGGCCACCCGCGATGGCGACTGGATGCGCATCACCGGCGTGCGCCGCGCCTGACCCGAACATGATTGAATAGCCACAGGATCCACGCTCGCACTCCGCATGCCCGATTCCACGCCACCGCGCCGCCCCATCGCCACGTTCCTGCGTGCTGCCGCCACCGCCCCCCGCGAAAGCGAAGGCGATGACGCGCGGGTGGGCGCCGTGGGCAATACGGATGCCAAGGTTGGCGATGGCCCGGATGCCAATGCCCTGCCGCAGGCGAGCACCGAAGACGCTGCCCCGGAACCGGCGGTGACCGCCGTCAGCGAAGCCGCTGCCCTGCCGCCACCTGCGGCTCCTGCCGCGCAGGAGCCGGTTTTCCTGCGGCGGCCGACCACGCCACTGCCGGCGCCGCGCTGGCAATGGCTGGCAATCGCCGGCCTGGTGGCGCTGCTCCTCCTGCAGGTCGCGCTCGCCGACCGCGCGCGGCTGGCCGCCGATGCCGGCACCCGCCCCTGGGTGGCCGGCCTGTGCAGCGTGCTGGGCTGCTCGCTGCCGGCCTGGCGCGAACCTGCCGCGTTCACCATGACCAGCCGCGACGTGCGTCCGTTGCCCGGCCATGCCAGCGCCCTGCAGGTGCGGGCAAGTCTTCGCAACGACGCGCGCTGGGCACAGGACTGGCCGACGCTGCGCTTGTCGCTGTCCGACGCCGATGGCCGGGTCATCGGCACTGGCGTGTTCACTCCAGCCGATTACCTGGGCCCGCACGCCGCGCAGGCAGCACCGCTGGAACCCGGCCAGAGCGCGCAGATCGCCTTCCGGGTACGCGAGCCGGCAGCGTCCACCGTGGCATTTACTTTCGAGTTCATGTAAGGGGCGAAGCGTGCGCTGGAATCGTGCAGCCCTGCCCGGCTCGCGCTAGACTGGCCGCCACCACTTTCTTCGCCAGCGCCGTTCGGCGCGGCCATCAGATCGGGATCTCCATTGAACGCAGTGCTCTCTCGCCCTGACGCCAGTCGTGGCGCTACGCGGCCTCCGCTCCGCGAACATGTCGCCCAGTCCGTCCGCCGCTACCTGCGCGACCTGGATGGCTGCGATGCCGATGATGTCTACGAGATCGTGCTGCGCGAAATGGAAATCCCGCTGTTCGTGGAAGTATTGAACCACTGCGAAGGCAACCAGAGCCGCGCCGCGGCGATGCTTGGCATTCACCGCGCCACCCTGCGCAAGAAGCTCAAGGAATACGGCATCACCGCCTGACGCGTGATCGTCGTAGAGCGGGGCTCTGCCCCGCTGTCGCACAAGCCGGGCGACCCCGGCGCCACGCAGAGCACCGCGCAGCGGCCACACGGCCTACAATATCGGCCCCGCCTGCTGCCGTTGATGCCCTGCTCCCATGAGTGCTGACCTGCTACCCGTTCGCCGGGCCCTGCTTTCCGTTTCCGACAAGACCGGCCTGATCGAACTGGCCACTGCGCTGTCCGCACGCGGCGTGGAGCTGCTTTCCACCGGCGGCACCGCTCGGGCGATCCGCGAGGCTGGCCTGCCCGTGAAGGACGTGGCCGACATCACCGGCTTCCCGGAAATGATGGATGGACGGGTCAAGACACTGCATCCGAAGGTGCACGGCGGCCTGCTCGGCCGCGCCGGAACCGATGACGCGGTGATGGCCGAACATGGCATCGGCGCCATCGACCTGCTGGTACTGAACCTGTATCCGTTCGAATCGGTCACCGCCAAGGCCGACTGCACCTTGGCCGACGCGGTGGAGAACATCGACATCGGCGGCCCGGCCATGCTGCGTTCGGCGGCGAAGAATTTCGCGCGCGTGGCGGTGGCCACCGACCCCGCCCAGTACGCCGAGCTGCTGGCCGAACTGGATGCGAACGATGGCCAGCTGACCGCCGCCCGGCGCTACGCCTTCTCGGTGGCCGCGTTCAACCGCGTTGCACAGTAC
>JAFAFF010000314.1 GCA_023423605.1 Pseudomonadota bacterium | reverse complement strand
CGGCTGGCCGGCCCTGACGCTGCTGCCGGGCCTGGACATGAAGCCGGTGCGCTTCGGTTCGCCCGGGTTCCCGAACCTGGGTTACCGGATGAAGGTGATAGACGAGAACACCGGCGAGGAAGTGGCGGCCGGCAAGAAGGGCGTGCTGGTGGTGACGCCGCCGCTACCACCGGGCTGCATGAGCACGGTGTGGAACGATGATGGGCGTTTCCTGCAGAGCTATTTCAGCCACTTCAAGGAGTTGCTGTACAGCTCGCTGGACTGGGCCATCCGCGATGATGATGGTTACACCTTCATCCTCGGCCGCACCGATGACGTGATCAATGTGGCCGGGCATCGCTTGGGAACCCGTGAGATCGAGGAGGCGATCTCCAGCCATCCGCGCGTGGCCGAAGCGGCGGTGATCGGTGTGAAGGATGAGCTCAAGGGGCAGGTGCCTTTGGTGTTCGTCACTCTCAAGCAGGGCCTCAATGGCGAAGATCCGGCGCCGGTGGCGGCCGAGATGATGAAGAAGGTCACTGATTCACTGGGCGCGGTCGCGCGGCCTGCACACGTGCATGTGGTCAACGCGCTGCCGAAGACGCGTTCGGGAAAGCTGCTGCGGCGTTCGCTGCAGGCGTTGGCCGAGGAGCGTGACCCCGGCGACCTGTCCACGCTGGATGATCCTGGCGCACTCGACGAGATCCGCCGCGCATTGGGACGGTAATCCGGCGTAGCGCCGGGCGCTGCCCGGCGGATGCCTGGTCGCCCGGCAGAGTACCGATCATGTAGAGCCGGGCTCTGCCCGGCTGACGCATTACCG
The DNA here is from genome assembly GCA_023423605.1 of Pseudomonadota bacterium. Lineage (GTDB taxonomy): Bacteria > Pseudomonadota > Gammaproteobacteria > Xanthomonadales > Xanthomonadaceae > Stenotrophomonas. The sequence goes on along the minus strand of JAFAFF010000314.1, from coordinate 3,395 downwards.
CGCAGCGGGGCAGAGCCCCGCTCTACGACGCGCAGCCGCGACCAAACGCGGCCGTGGCGTCGGCGCATTGCCGTCCACGCTGCATGTTGCGGCGCAGCGTTGTCACGGGCCACTCTGCGCTAAGCTCTCCCGTGGCATTGGGGAATGCACAGGGGGAATACAGATGGCATTGCTGTACGCCAAGACGGCCGCTGGCCGCCAAGAGATCGAAGACCGTGGCCGGCGCCTGCCGGCCGCGTTGCGCTCGATCCTGTTGATGGTGGATGGACAGCGCGGCGATGACGAGCTGCGCGGACTGTTGCCGGGCCTGCGTGCGCCGCAGGATGCGCTGGAACAGCTGGCCGGCATGCAACTGATCGAGGTCGTGGGCGGCAGTGCGACGGTTGCCGCGCCACGTGCGCTCACCGAAGGGCGCGGCCAGGATCCGGAGCTGTACCGTCAGCTGTACGAGTGGATGAGCGAATCTGTCCGTCGCCATCTGGGACTGAAGGGCTATTTCATGCAGCTGAAGGTGGAACGCTGCACCGACGCAGCGGCACTGGAGCGGCTGTGGCCGGAGATGGTCGCTGCGATCGGCAAGGCGCGCAGCACCGCGCTCGCCACACGGTGGCTGGAAGAGACCCGGCAGCAGGTCGTGGCGGGCGTGGCCGGCTGACGCCGCACTGGCGGGTCCAGATACGCCTGAATGCGCTGATGATGCTTTGCTGACGGTGCTGCGCTGGCGGCTGGGCTAAGGTGGTGAGCCCTCTTGTCCAAGGATATTCGCGTGCAGAAGGATGCCTCACTGGCCGCCGACGCTGGCCGGAACGAACCGGATGAAGGCACCGGTGGATGGGATGCCATCAGGGCGGCATTGGCTGGCCTGTATCCGGGCCAGACGCCACGGCACCATGGCAGCGCGTTGCCGTGGACGCTGGGTGGCGACGACCCGCTGGATGGCATCAGCGTCTACTGGGCCGCGGTGCCGCGACCCCATTGGCACTATGTCACCTTTGGTTTTTCCGAACTGTTCGCCAAGCAGAGCCAGGACCCGGCGGTCAGCGGGTTCGGTTTCGAACTGACGTTGCGGCTGACCGCACCGCCGGATGCCAGGTCGGCCGATACGCCGCCGACATGGCCGATGAACCTGCTGCAGAATCTGGCCCGTTACGTTTTTGAAACCGGCAACGTGCTGGAGCAGGGCCATCACCTGGACGCCAACGGGCCTATCGCCCTGGAACATCGCACGCTGCTCAGGCATCTCGCTTTCATGCAGGACCCGCAATTGCCGCCGATCGATACGGTCAATGGTCGCCTGCAGTTCCTGCAGGTCATCGGCCTTGCCGACGGCGAAAAGGCCGCGATCATCCGCTGGTCAGCCGACCAGGTACTGCACATGCTCGCGCCGGCCATGCCACTGTGGATCACCGATCTGGAACGTGCGGACCTGCTCGATGATCCGGCACTGGTCGCGCAGGTGGACGCGGGCAGCCGTCTGCACGGTTCCAGCACCGTGGCGCTGTTCGTGCAGGTGCTGGAGTGGACGCCCGCTGACGCGGGTGACGGGTCCGTGGTGCTGGTTCTGGGCGCGGCCCAGGTGCCGAGCCTGCTGCAGCTGTTACCGGCCCGGATGCCGTTCGGCAGGAACCTGGAACTCACCAGTGGTGAGCGCAGTTGGCTGTTCGCACCAGGCGATGTCGATGAGGTGAGGCTGGACGGCGATACCGCCCAATGCACGCTGACGCCTGCCACGCTGCAGTCGTTGCTGTCCACATTGCGGCCGCAGCGTGGCCGCTATCGGTTTGGCGATGGCCAGCCGATGCAGGTGGACGTGCGCCCGACCGAGATGCGCGACGGTGAAGGCAACTACCTGCGCACCATCGGCTGAGCGCCGCGTCCGGCTGGCCCTCAGGTCAGCCCTTCGGCCTTCAGTGCTGCCTGTACGCCGGCATCGGCGTCCATGCGCTTCCTGTAGGCGGCCACGTTCTCCAGCCCGGACAGATCCACCTTGGCCCCTGCCGCCCAGCGCAGCGTGATGTAGAAGTAGGGATCGGCAAAACTGCGGAAACCCGCCAGCCACGGCTTGTCGGCCAGTTGCTGGTCGGCCAGTTCGAACAGGCTGCGCAGGCGCTTGCGCGCCGCGGTCGCCAGGGCGTCCTTCTGGCCTTCATCGGCGATGAAGCGGGTCGGCGCAAACAGGGGGACGAAGGCCGGATGCACGTCGGAATTGACGAATGACAGCCAGCGCGCAGCCTCCGCGCGCTGGCGCGGGCTGCCATCGCCGGCCAGGCCGGCCTGCGGGAAGCTGTCGGCGATATAACCCATGATGGCTGCGTTCTGGGTAAGCGCGAAATCGCCATCCACCAGTGCGGGGACCGAGCCCACCGGATTGATCTTGAGGAATTCCGGTGACTTCAAGGTGTCGCGGTCCATCAGCTGCACATCGAACGGCTGGCCGGTCCAGTACAGGGCGATATGGTCGGCGGTGGAACAGGCACCGGGTTTGCTGTACAGCTTCATGGACGCTCCGCATGGGCAGGAAAGCACCACTATCGCGGAGCGGGCGGCGCGCGGCAATGCGTGCCGTGGAACAATCCGTCAGGACTGGCGGGGCTTGAGGCTCTGCACCTTGTAGAACGTGTGGTCGCCGATGGTTGCCACGTGGTAGGCGTTGCGCCAGCTCGGGCTGGCCAGCGACAACGCGGCGAAATGGCTGGCACCGGGCACGATCTCACGGCGTTCGGCCACCGGCAGGGCCCAGTTGCGCTCGGCATCGAAGGCCACCGACATCGCTTCACGCCAGGCAGCGTCATTACCCAGCTGCGTGCCGGGCGCGACAATGGTCGGGGCGAACTGCCGGCGTGCGGTCACCACCTGGCACATCGAATCGCCCCACAGGCCGCTGTCGCGGCGACGCAGGGCCACTTCGGCTACCGCCTGCTGGCCACGGACCGTCTGGTCGCGGGCTTCCAGGTACACGGTGGTGCTCAGGCACAACGAATCGGCGGCCGGCTGCGGCAGCAACTGCGACAGCCAGAGAATCCAGGCCAGTTTCATATCACTCCTTGCTCCGTATGGGCCGCAGCAGGCGTTTCCTTCGGCATTGCGGCCGGGAAAGGGCTGGCGTACGACTTGGCGTCATGGGGAGGCGACCATCGGGGTCGCCCCGTGGGCGGCCCCTGAAGATGATCGCTGTCGATCGCAAGGAGGGCCGCACCTGCCCACCGAACTGGGTGGTGAGCGGAAAGTTGGCGCAAGGTAAGGGGGCTTTTCCCAATGCATCCTGAATGCGCAAGGTTGACATTCAGGTTCGTTTCCACCGCCTGAAGGTGTCTTTTTTCCCCTGTTCAGGTATTTCCCAGGGCAGCCGCGACGCGACTGCCCTGTTCTATCGCACGTTTTGCATCCAGCTCGGC
>JAFAFF010000222.1 GCA_023423605.1 Pseudomonadota bacterium | reverse complement strand
TAATCGAGGAATCCCTTGGTGGTGCCGAACAGCGCCGGACGGCCCGGCACATCGCGGTGGCCCACCACGCGGATCCACTCGCGTTCTTCCAGCGCCTGGATGATGTTGCTGCTGACCGCCACGCCGCGGACCTGTTCGATCTCGCCGCGGGTGATCGGCTGGCGGTAGGCGATCAGCGCGAGGGTTTCCAGCGTGGCGCGCGTGTAGCGCGTCCTGCGTTCGGTCCACAGCCGGCTGATCCAGCCATGCACTTCACCGGTTACCTGGTAACGGAAGCCGGAGGCCACCTCCACCAGTTCCACGCCACGCCCGGCGCAGGCCTCGCGCAGCTGTTCCAGCGCGCGTTCGATGCTGCCCGGCGGTGCCGGCTCGTCTTCCGGGAACAGCTCCCGGAGCTGCACCAGCGTCAGCGGCTGCGCGGACGCCAGCAGCGCGCCTTCGACGATTCGGTTGATGAGCGGTTGATCCATCGGCACTCGGTGGTTACTCAGCGGAAAGAGGTGCGTCGTTGTCGTCGAATTCACTGCTGAACGACAGCGGTTCGTTGGTGTTGCCCGCCGCCAGCGATTTCACGTAGATCGGTGCCAGCGGCGCTTCCTGCACGATGTCCAGCAACTGCTCCTTGGCCAGCTCCAGCATGGCCAGGAAGGTGACCAGCACGCCGAGCTTGCCTTCCTCGGCGGTGAACAGCGATTCGAAACGGTAGAAGACGCCTTCCTCCATCCGTCCCAGCAGGTCGCCCATGCGCTGGCGCACGCTCAGTGCCTCGCGCTTGATCGCGTGGCCGCCGAACAGCTCGGCACGCTTGAGCACGTCGTGCAGCGCCATCAGCATGTCCTTCAGCTCCACCGGCGGCGGCAGCCTGATCGCCGCCCGGTCGGGTACGAAGGCATGCACCACGGTGGTGTCGCGGTCCTGCCGGGGCAGGGCGTCGATGTCCTCGGCGGCCTGCTTGAAACGTTCGTACTCCTGCAGCCGGCGTACCAGCTCGGCGCGCGGATCGGCTTCCTCGCCGTCCTCGCTGACCGGACGCGGCAGCAGCATCCGCGACTTCACCTCGGCCAGGATGGCGGCCATCACCAGGTATTCGGCGGCAAGCTCGAACCGCAGCTCGCGCATCACGGTGATGTACTCCACATACTGCCGGGTGATCTCGGCGACGGGGATGTCCAGCACGTCCAGGTTCTGCCGGCGGATCAGGTACAGCAACAGGTCCAGCGGTCCTTCAAAGGCATCCAGGATGACTTCCAGTGCATCCGGCGGGATGTACAGGTCCTGCGGAATCTGCAGGACCGGTTGCCCATGTACCACCGCCAGCGGCATTTCCTGCTGCTGGGGGGCGGGCGGCCGGGTTGACGGGGTCGCGTCGTGCGCGAGTTCGGAAGTCATCTAATGGACATCAGGATTGCAACGGACCAGTCGTGGCCGCCGTGATCGCCCTGCCGGACGGGCCGGTCACGCGATCAGGAGGCCAGCACGTACCGGGCATCGGCACGATTCCACACATCAACAAGCAGGACGCACCGCACCGGCGGGGCGACAAAACCAAGAGGAGGTCGTCAACGTGGGCCGGCGGGGGCAGCGGGTCGATCGTCCTGGGCAAGACGACCTGACTGACGGAATGCTGCGTCCAGCCACGTGCAATGCCTGTAGGTTACGGCTTCGACCGCACGCTGTCCAGTCGGCTGCGCGTGCGGGGGCAACGGCTAGAATCGGCACCGGTTCCACGGGACAACAGGAGACAGCCCATGTGGTACGTGATTGAAGGCCATGACGGCAACGACGTGCTGGCCGCGCGCCAGGCCGCCAGGCCGGCGCACCTGGCACGCCTGCGCGCGCTGATGGAGCAGGGTCGGTTGCTGCTGGCCGGTCCCTGCCCGGCGATCGACAGCGAAGACCCGGGTCCAGCCGGTTTCAGCGGCAGCGTGGTGATCGCCGGGTTCGATTCCCTTGAGGATGCCCGTCGCTGGGCCGACGCCGATCCCTACGTGGATGCCGGTGTGTATGTACGCACCGATGTGCGCCCCTTCCGCAAGGTGCTGCCATGAACAATGCGCAGCGGATCGAGCGGATTCGTTCCGCGCTGCAGCAATCACTGGCCCCTGCGCAGCTGGACGTGGAAGACGAAAGCCATCTGCACGCCGGACATGCCGGCGCCCGTGACGGGCGCGGACATTTCCGTGTGCACATCGTCAGCGACGCGTTCACCGGCATGTTGCCATTGGCGCGACATCGCGCCGTCTACACGGCACTTGGCACCATGATGGAGACCGATATCCACGCGTTGTCCATCCATGCCCGGACTCCGAACGAAGCGGAGTGACCTGTTGTCCACTGCTGTCCCGATGCCGTCATCCGGAGGTCCTGCCGGGACATCCGGCGACCGCTGGCATGTCCTGCTGACTAACGGAGTGTTTACATTGGCCATTGGAAACGATTACATTCCGCGCCAGGCCGCAAGGCCAGAGTCGTGGAGGGCGGCTTCTTGAACACGTCAGCGATCACCATCAAGGATGTCGCACGGGAAGCCAAGGTCTCCGTGGCCACCGTTTCCCGCGCACTCAACGGACACGAGAACGTCGCCGAACCGGTGCGCCA
>JAFAFF010000220.1 GCA_023423605.1 Pseudomonadota bacterium | reverse complement strand
GCCTTGAAGCGGGCTTCGGCCCAGGCAACGGCGCGCGCGTCGGCTTCGCTGCCGGCGATGCGGGGTCCGATTTCAGTGGTCAGCGATTCCACTACCTTCCAGCCGGTATCGTCGGCCAGCGCCTGTTCGCGCAGTTGTGCGGCGACATCCAGCGAGGCCGGCGGCAGCGTGGTGGTGCGCGGGGCGGCAAAGGCCGGCGAGGCGAGCAGGGCAAGGGACGAAGCGATGGCAAGGACGCGGCGACGCATGGACGACTCCAGCAGCAGGGGCATAAGCGTCAGAGCTTAGCAGCGTCGCCGGCACGCGCATGGGCCCCAGGTCATGGTCGCTGGAAAAGGCCCATATGGGTAAAACGCCGTGCCGGAAACCCGCGTGGCGCGCGGATTCGTAGAGCGGGGCTCTGCCCCGATGCGCGTGGTGCATCAGCGGGGCAGAGCCCGGCTCTACGTGGTGCATGGATTTTCGTAGAGCGGGGCTCTGCCCCGCTGCGCGCGGTGCTTCAGCCGGACAAAGCCCGGCTCTACGCGCTTAGGACTTCAGGTTGTCGCGGATCTCGCGCAGCAGCAGCACTTCTTCGCTCGGGCCGGCGGCGGGCGCTTCTTCCTTCTTGCGCGAAAGGCGGTTGATGCCCTTGATCACCAGGAAAATGGCGAATGCCACGATCACGAACTGGATCACGGTGTTGATGAAATCGCCGTAGCCGATGACCACCGCCGGAATCTCGGTGCCATCCGCCGCGACGCGTGCGGGAGCCAGGGTCCATGCAAGATCCGAGAAATCCACCTGGCCGATGACCCACCCCAGCGGCGGCATGATGATCTTCTCCACCAGCGCCGTGACGATCTTGCCGAAGGCGGCGCCGATCACCACACCGACCGCGAGATCGATCACGTTGCCGCGGGTGGCGAATTCCTTGAACTCAGTAATGAATCCCATCGATGTCTCCTGGAGGTGGTGTGTCATTCGCGCCGAAGCGTAACGCAGTGAACGTCATCCGGCGATGACGCCATGGCGTTCGCCGACGTTTTCCAGTCGCGCGCTGAAACGATCACCCGGCTTCAATGCCGCCACGCCCGCTGGCGTACCCATGAACACCAGGTCGCCCGCGCGCAGGCGCCACAGCCGCGACAGCTCATGCAGCACTTCGGGAACGTTCCAGATCATCTGGTCCAGCAGCGATTGCTGGCGGACTTCACCATTCACTTCCAGCGACAGGTTGAGCGCGGCCAGGTCGCCGACTTCGCCGGCATGCACGATCTCGCTGATCGGTGCGGAGGCATCAAACCCCTTTGCGGCATCCCACGGATGACCCTTCTGCTTGGCGGCCGCCTGCAGGTCGCGACGGGTCAGGTCCAGGCCGACGGCATAGCCATAGACCAGCGCCTGTGCCTGGTCGAGCGGCAGCTCGCCTTCCGGCGCGTCGCGGCCGATCGCCACCACCAGTTCCACCTCATGGTGCAGGTCAGCGGTGGAAGGCGGGTAGGGAATGACGTCGTCGTGGCCGACCACGAGCGCATCTGCCGGTTTGCTGAAGAACATCGGCCGGCCGCGCTCGGCGGGGTCGGGTACGGCCGCACCCATCTCACGCGCGTGGTCGGCGAAGTTGCGGCCTACGCAGTAGATGCGATGCACCGGGAACTGGCCACCACCCGCGACAGGAACGCGCGGAACGGGAGACGGGGGAATTACATCGGTGAGTTCGCTCATGCACACGTCCTTGGATCAGGTCGTTGCAGTGTAGCGCTCCGCCATGTCGGCCGGCATGCAGGCAGGTACGCGACGACCCGTGCCGTCGCTGCGGGGAACCGCCGACAGGATTCAGTGCGTGGGCAGCGCGGACTTGCGCACCACGCGGTACTGGCCTTCAACGACGTTGGCATCGCCTGCGCGGGCCGGCGACGAGCGGCGCTGGGCGAGCAGCTTCCAGGCCAGGCCGGCAAGAATCATGGCCGCGCCCACGAACACGCCGACAAACACCATGACACCCAGGATGGCGAGCCCCAGCACGCCCATCGCCACGCGTACCAGCGGATGACGCGGTTTGCGCGGCTCCAGCAGAGTGCGGAACTGGCCGAAATGGAATGTGCGGTTGATCATGGAAGTCTTACCAGCTGCAATCAGCGAGGGCCCAGTATCGGGGTGAACGTGGCGTCAATGCGTAAAATTATCGTTAATCAAACGTTCGTTGCGTTATGCATCAATGACTTACGTTCATGCGTGATCCAGCCACCTAAACAGGCATGCGACAATCGGCGCTTTCTCCGTTGAAGAGTAAGAAATGTCTGACACAGCGCTCATCGCCCTCGGTGACATCGTTGAGGGAGGCTTTGCGGAAGTGGAAGTGGTGATCGACGGAGACGCGGAATCGATGGTGCTTTACCGCCAGGGCGACACCGTCCGCGGCTTTCTCAACATCTGCCCGCATGCCGGGCGCCGGCTGGATTGGGCACCCGGGCAATTCCTGAAGAGCAGGGAAGGTCACCTGGTGTGCGCTGCACATGGTGCGTCCTTCGCCCTGGACAGCGGCGAATGCGTGGCCGGGCCCTGCAAGGGCGACCAGTTACGCGCCGTGCCGCTGCAGGTGCGCGACGGCCAGGTGTTCCTGGGCTGAGGCCGGCCAGCGGCCGGCACCTGCAACCTGTCGGGTATCAGCAGCTTGCCGGCCAGAGGCCGGCACTACGAAGGGCGTTGCATGCAGGCCTGCCTGCGGGTCAGCGGAACATCAGGTTGATCATCGCCACCACGACCAGCGTGTAGATCAACGACAGCGGGCCGCCGACGCGCCACAGTTCGCGTGGCGTGTAATTGGCCGGGCCGGTGACCATCGAAATCACCGGGTTCGAGGCGGTCATCAGGTTGTTGGATGCCGACAACGCCACGATCAGCGCGAACGCGGTCGGATTGCCGCCCGCCGCCAGCGCCAGGTTGACCGCGATGGGCACCATCACGATGGTCGCGCCGACATGGCTGATCACCAGCGAGAAGGCCGTGGTCAGCAGTGCCAGCGCCACTTCCAGTACCCATAGCGGAATGCCGGTGGGCAGCTTGTCGATGGTATGTCCGGCCACCCATGCCGCCGCGCCGCTGGAATCCATCGCCCAGCCCAGTGGAATCAGCCCGGCCATCATGAACACCGTCTTCCAGTTGATCGACGCGTAGGCTTCGTCCATGCGCAGCACGCCGGTCAACAGCATGCCGGCCACGCCGGTCATCAGGGTCAGCGCCACCGGCAGCCTGGACGTCAGCGCGATGATGATGGTCAGCGCGAAGATCGCCATGGCGATCTTGAACTTGTGCGGGCGCTGCTCACCCTTCGGGTAATCAGTGACGATGACGAAGTCGCGCCCCCGCGCGGCCTGCGCCAGATCGGTCCAGATGCTGTGGAACACCAGCATGTCGCCCGCACGCAGTTGCACCTTGCGCACGTCCTCGCGGATCACCTGCTTGTCGCGGTTGATCGCCAGCAGGCTCAGTCCGCGTTCCTTGCGCAGGCGCAGGTCGGCCGCGCTCTTGCCGATGACGTCCGAGGTCGGCGGCACCACGGCTTCGGAAATGCCGGCGCGACTGGGATTGAACAGGTCGCCCAGGTGTTTCAGCCGCGAGGACATGCGCAGGAACTGGTTCTGCGCGAAATCGCCCACCTGCTGCCGGGCGCCCATCACTCCCAGCACGCTGCCCACCCAGATGCGCATCTCCGCAGGCGGCGCAAGCCGGGTGTCATTGCCGGTCTTCAGGGCCAGCAGCAGGGGCGCGTCATGCACCGTTTCCGCTTCGCCCAGGGTCATGCCGACCAGCGGGCTTTCCGCGGTGACGGTGAGTTCGAACACATCGCCTTCGATGCCGTAGGTCTTGGCGAAATAGCTTTCCGTGCGTGCCGGGGTGACGCCGTCGTTGGCCAGCGTTTCTTCTTCCACCAGCTTGCGATCGCCGTTATAGCGGAAATACAGCAGCGAGGCGATCAGCAGCGCCACGCCGATCGGCAGTGGCGCGAACATCCGCAGCGGCTCGATGGTGGCAAGGCCCGAAGGCAGGTTGTTGTTGGCCGATGCCAGCAGGTCGTTGAGCAGGATCAGCGGGGAGTTGCCGACCATGGTCAGCGCGCCGCCCATCACGATGGCAGCGGCAATGGGCAGCAGCAGCCGCTGCAGGGTCAGCCCGGTACGTGCGGCCAGCCGCGAGGCTACCGGCAGGTACAGCGCCATCACCGAAGGATTCTGCATGAAGGACGAGTTCAGGCCGGCGATCGCGGTGGTCATGATCAACAGCCGCTGTTCAATGCCGTGGCCGCGGCGCAGCAGCCAGGCGGCCAGCCGGTTCAGCGCGCCTGTGCGGTCCAGGCCGGCGCCGAGGATGGTGGTGGCGATGATGCTCATCACCGCGTTACCGGAAAAGCCGCCGAAGATTTCCTCCGGGGCGATCAGCCCGGTCACGCCGAGCACCACCAGCACCACCAGCGCCACCACGTCGGCACGGATGCGGTCGAACAGGAACATCGCCATCGTGAAACCGACCAGCCCGAGGACGAGCTTCATGTCGGTTGTCAGCGTCAGCGCGGTTTCCATGGGCGGCGCGTTCCGTTCGTCGTCAGGTC
>JAFAFF010000210.1 GCA_023423605.1 Pseudomonadota bacterium | reverse complement strand
ACAGGGTGAGGTAGAAATGGCTGCCACGGTTGTCGATGCCGCCCAGCTTGCGCGACGGCGACTTGTCGTTGTCCAGGAACTGGCCATTGGCCTCGTCCAGCGCCTTGGCCAGCACGCGGGCGGCGGCGTTGTCGTAGCGATTGCCGAGGTGTTCCAGCGACGCGGCCAGTGCCAGGAATTCGCCCAGCGAATCCCAACGCAGGTAGTTCTCTTCGATGAACTGCTGCACGTGCTTGGGCGCCGAACCACCGGCACCGGTCTCGAACAGGCCGCCGCCGGCCATCAGCGGCACGACGGAAAGCATCTTGGCGCTGGTGCCCAGCTCCATGATCGGGAACAGGTCGGTCAGGTAGTCACGCAGCACGTTGCCGGTCACCGAAATGGTGTCCTCGCCCTTGCGGATGCGGTCCAGCGAGAAGGCGGTCGCTTCCACCGGCGGCAGGATGCGGATATCCAGGCCGGTAGTGTCGTGGTCCTTCAGGTACCGCTCCACCTTGGCGATGACCTGCGCGTCGTGGGCACGGGCGGCATCCAGCCAGAACACGGCCGGGGTGCTGCTCAGGCGCGCGCGTTCGACGGCCAGCCGGACCCAGTCCTGGATCGGCGCATCCTTGGTCTGGCACATGCGCCAGATGTCACCGGCTTCCACGGCGTGTTCGAACACCACGGTGCCGGCGTCGTCGGTGACCTTGACCACGCCGTCGGCAGCGATCTGGAAGGTCTTGTCGTGCGAGCCGTACTCTTCGGCCTTCTGCGCCATCAGGCCGACGTTCGGCACCGAGCCCATGGTGGCCGGGTCGAAGGCACCGTTGGCCTTGCAGTCATCGATGACGGCCTGGTACACGCCGGCATAGCAGCGGTCCGGGATGACGGCCTTGGTGTCCTGCAGCTTGCCTTCGGCGTTCCACATCTTGCCGGAGTCGCGGATCATCGCCGGCATCGAGGCATCGACGATCACGTCGCTGGGCACATGCAGGTTGGTGATGCCCTTGTCCGAGTTGACCATGGCCAGCCCCGGGCGCTGCGCGTACTCGGCCTGCAGATCGGCCTCGATGGCGGCACGGGTGGCTTCCGGCAGCGACGGCAGGCGCGCAACCAGGTCGCCGATGCCGTTGTTGGCGTCGAAGCCGGCCTGCTTGATGGCGTCGGCATGCCTGGCCAGCACGTCCTTGTAGAACTCCTCGACGACCACGCCGAACATGATCGGGTCGGAGACCTTCATCATGGTCGCCTTCAGGTGCAGCGAGAACAGCACGTCCTGTGCCTTCGCATCAGCGATCTGCGCGTCGATGAAGGTGGCCAGCGCCTTGCGGCTCATCACTGCCGCATCGACGATCTCGCCCGCCTTGACCGCGGTCTTTTCCTTCAGGACGACGGCGCTGCCGTCGTTTCCGTGCAGGGTGATCTTCAACGAACCGGCGTTGGCCAGGGTGGCCGACTTCTCGCTGCCGTAGAAATCGCCGGCGTCCATGTGCGCGATGTGCGACTTCGAATCCGACGCCCAGGCGCCCATGCGGTGCGGATGCTTGCGGGCGTAGTTCTTCACCGACAGCGGCGCGCGGCGGTCGGAATTGCCTTCGCGCAGCACCGGGTTCACCGCGCTGCCCTTGACCTTGTCGTAGCGCGCCTTATAGTCGCGCTGCTGGTCATCGGCCGGGGTTTCCGGGTAATCCGGCAGCGGATAGCCCAGGCCCTGCAGCTCCTTGATGGCCGCCTTCAGCTGCGGCACCGAGGCGGAGATGTTCGGCAGCTTGATGATGTTGGCGTCCGGGGTGGTCGCCAGCTGGCCCAGCTCGGCCAGGTCGTCGCTGACCTTCTGTGCGTCACCCAGCAGTTCCGGGAACTGCGAGAGGATGCGGCCGGACAGCGAGATGTCGCGGGTTTCCACGGCGATACCGGCGGTGGCGGTGAACGCACTCACCACGGGCAGCAGTGACTGGGTCGCCAGGAACGGCGCTTCATCGGTCAACGTATACAGGATCTTGGGCGTGTTCGACATTGGGGGCAGACGCTCGACAGGAAAACCCCTGCATTGTGGCGCTTTCATCGGCAACGGGCAAAAGCGCAGCCCTACGGACAGGTATGGATCAAGCGCACACGACGTGCCGGAGCGGCTGGCCTGGCCGGCGCCAACGCAACAACGGTCCTCAACCGTTCCGCGGCGCCACAGCGGCCGTGCGCAACGCGTGCTCCCATCCCGGCCCCAGGCCCAGGTCGGCCAGCGCGGGAGCGGCCGGCGCGGCTGCCAACAGACGATCGATCCCCTGGGTCAGCGCTACGCGCTTCTGCAATTGCTTCAAGGTGTATGCGCTCAACCCCAATGCTTCAGCCACCTTTCGGCAACTGCGGCCGTTGACCACACGGGCTGCTGCCACGTGACGGACGCAGTAAAGCTCAAGTGTGCTGCGGACGCTTTCAGTCATCCCGAGCCTGGCTGCCAGCACGGCGGGCCGTGGCTCCCCGTCCAGCAGCTGCACGCAGCGTTCTTCGACAAGCAGCTCACCAAGCGCGTCTTCTCCCACCGGGCTCAGGCCAAGGTGCCGGGCGGCGGCGGAAACTGTGCCAAGCGTATCGAACATGATCAGGCCGAACTGATCGACAAGGCTCTTTTCCGCCGCGTAGTACCTCTGTTGACGCAGCGTCTGCTGCGATAGAGAGGTGACTGGCTGGCTCGCCACCTCACGCTGTGAGTTCCGGGAGTCCCTGCCAGGCGGCTGCGCCGTATTGGCGATGACAGTCGCACGATCCAGTTCCTACACGGTGCTGGTTGCGGGATGCAGATGTACAGTCGACCTGGCGCGCAGCCTGTCCTCACACTGCCCATCGATGTACGTATCCTGATGGGCGACCATATCCACCCCCATCGCGCGTCCTTGTAGAGCGCGGTCAACATGCTGACGGTAATAGGCGGGGGGGTATCCCGATGCGTTGACGCCCAACACAGCGTTGCAGATATGCTGCGGAATGACGGCGGCAGCGCAGCGCCTGTCCGTTGCAGGGGCCGGAGATATCCGCAGGCCGGCGCACGGCATGGGAAAAACATAAGGCACGAGACCACCAGTGGGTCATCATGTCAGGGACGGCCCCTGATCCTAGAGATCCCGTACTGCGTCTGCTTCCATCGGCCGTGCAAAAAAAGACGCAGCCTTGCGGCTGCGTCCACGTTGAGCCCATTACCGGGAGAGAGTCGGTAATACGCGGGCTTACTTGACCTCGAATTCCTGCGGCGTTCCCGCAGCCCTGCCGTCCACCATCACCTCGGCGCGGTACTTGCCGGCCGGCCAGCCGTTCGCATTCTTGAAAGTGATGTTGGTCGTTTCCGTGCCCGATGTATTGAGCGTGGCGCTCTCCTCACCGGCCACCTGGCCGTCCTGGAAGGTCAGCTTGGCGCCGATATTGGCGTTGCTGGCCGAACCGTCGGTACGTACCGACACGATGATGTCGTCACGCGGGGCGAACAGCGCGGTGTTGGCCACCGACTTGTCCGCTGCGGCGGTCTTGCCGACGGTCACCGACGACACGTTCACCGCACCGGTAGGCTGGTCCATCGGCGGAGCGGTACCGGTCATCGGTGCCGGGGCTTCGGTAGCTGCCGGCGCGGTGCTGTTCACATCGGCGTCGTTCTTCTTGCAGCCGACAAGCGCGGCGCTGCCGAGCAGGGCGACCAGTACGGCGTTCTGGAGCGGAGTGGTCTTGATCATGCGGGGTTTCCTCCCAAATGGATGCTGTGGATGGCGCTCAGGCGCCGGTGGTCTTCGCGGGCAGCTTGAGGACCTGCCCGGGCTGGATCCTGTCCGGGTCGTCCAGCACATCGCGGTTGGCTTCGAAAATCTGCCTCCAGGCATTCGCGTCGCCCAGATGCTGCTTGGCAATGCCTGACAACGTGTCGCCCTTTTCAACCGTATGGGTCTGCTGGACGACTTCCGCCGTGCTGTCCACCTTGGCGCTCACGCCGGAAAAATCAGCCTTGGGCTGTTGATCGGCCGTGCTGTCCACGCTGCTGGTGACGCCGGAAAAATCGGCCTTCTTGTCCGTGCTCATCCATTCACTCCCGTCTTTATGACTTCGTGGATCGCACGGTGTCACACGGCTTGTTAAATGGGGATGGTTTTGGCGTGAAGCCGACGCTGCGGCGATCGGCTTCATCACTCACGGGCGCAACTGGCCGACGCGGGCACTACTGTCGCAGTTCGCGATACAGGGTTGCCGGCGTGTGGATGCCCGGGCTGGCCCGCCACGGATTGATGTCCAAGCCACCGCGACGCGTGTATCGCGCTTCCACTTCCAGCCAGTGCGGCGAGCAGCGCTGGCTGAGCTCGCTGAAGATCCGCTCCACGCATTGTTCGTGGAATTCGGCATGTTCGCGGTAACTCACCAGGTAGCGCAGCAACCCGGCGCGATCCATCCGGGGGCCGCGGTAGCGCACGCTGAGCGTGGCCCAGTCGGGTTGCCCGGTGACCGGACAGTTGGATTTCAGCAGCGCCGACACCAGCGTTTCCTCGACCACCTGCGCCGCATCGGCCGAGAGGAACGCCGGACGCGGTGGCCCGTAACAGTCGATGTCCACGTCAAGCCCATCAATGGATTCACCCTGGGGTGTCTCGCACAGCGCGGGCAGGCCGAAGCCCACCTGCACCGGCGCACCGGCGCAGGCGGAAAGATCGGCCACGATACGGGTGCGCAGCGCCTCGGCATCCGGGAACCGGGCGCTGTTGAGGGAGTTCAGGTACAGCTTGAAGGACTTCGATTCCACCAGGTGCGGCGAGGTGCAGGGCACCTGCACCGTGGCCACGGCGACCTGTGGCTTGCCGCGCAGGTCCAGCCATCCCAGTTCGAAGGCATGCCAACGGTCATGCCCCACGAATGGCAGGGCATTGTCCTGCAGGCCGATTTCGGCACGCGCAGCAGCACGAGGGATGGGAAACAGCAGGCCGGGATCGTACTGCGACGGGTAGCTGACCTCGCGACCGAGGCTGGAGTCCTGGGGGGTGTTGTTCATGGTGGCCATTGTACCGGCGAACGGCTGAGCCCCTCGTGGCTGGCCTGCTACGTGTCGCCGTTGGCCGAGTGGGGAGGCTGGACGGGGGACGCGCACAAGCACATCCATGTGG